>CALFPN010000152.1 GCA_937919015.1 uncultured Clostridia bacterium | reverse complement strand
AACAAATCAGCCCGACAGGGGTTTTCCCCATCTGCTCTCTATCTGCCTTTGTTTCCAGCCCATGATCCATGCTGTTTTTCATCATCTGCAGAACCGCCATGGAAACCTTATCGTAAATATCTCTGGGCACTTCTGTATCCCCGCCGGAAACCTTTACCATAAATTCCTTTTCCAGCTCCCTGCCCATCACCTTGGCCAAGCGTTCCATCTGGGGAATCAGTGCCTCAAAATTGGTATAGGGGATACGCTGTTTTCCCTTTCTGGTATAGGCAATCTGATAACTGGGGCCTTCCGGTTCATTCTCGCTGTCCACATGGGCCAGAAAATTCTTGATGCGACGTACCACTGCCCAGCCAAAATCTGTCACCTCGTCATCCGTTTCCAGACGGCGCAGTTCTCTTTTCAAAAACCCAGACACCATACGCAACAGTTGCAGAATGGCCTGCAGATCCCTTTGAGCAGGAGATATCTCCTCACGCAAATAAGAAAACAGATCCTCCGCTGCATGGGCTGTTTCGGAAATGACGGGATACCCCATCATCGCCGCAGAACCTTTGATGCTGTGCATAGTACGATACAGACTGTTTACTTCTTCTTCCGTTACTTCAAATTCTTCCAGATTCGCCTTGGATTCGATAAATCCATCGATCTTATCAATATTCTTCCAGCTTTCCTCCAGAAAAATATCCTGCAGAAAATCAGGATTTTCTACAAACCGTTCCACTTCATCAACCCTCTTGCTATATCAAGGAGCACCTTCCCCGCCCCTCCCATAAAAACACCGCTTTTTACAGAGAAAAATCAACATTTCAATTTTTCACCCATGTTACCACAAGTATAGTCCTAAAATTTGAATTTTTCCAGATGATTTTTAAGAAAAATCATGTTTTTTATGCTATACTGAAAGACGAGAAGAAAAGGAAAAAAATCCAAATGGAGATCATTTCAAATTTTTAATTTATACCACCGAAAGGATGATGAAAAATGAAAACCCTCGGTATCATTACAGAATATAACCCTTTCCACAAAGGGCATGCATATATGATTGCAGAAGCCAAGAAACGTGCCGGTGCAGACCGTGTTGTGGTTGTCATGAGCGGCAGTTTTGTGCAGCGGGGCGAACCTGCCATTTTCGATAAATGGACCAGAACAGAAGCCGCCCTGAAAAACGGTGTGGATCTGGTGCTGGAACTGCCGGTTTTGTTTGCCGCATCCAACGCAGAAACCTTTGCTCGTGCCGCCGTCCGTATTCTGGAAGAAAGCGGCATCGTCGATATCCTTTGCTTTGGCTCCGAAAGCGGCGATCTGCACTCCATGCAGGAAGCAGCCCGCCTGATGGAAAACGAAACGGAAGAATTCCAGAAACTTTTAAAAGAACAGCTGAACGAAGGACTTTCCTATCCCGCTGCCCGCGCAAAAGCACTGGAAACCGTTTCCCAGATCAACAGCGAGATCCTTTCCCGCCCCAATCATATCCTTGGTCTGGAATATCTGAAAGCTCTGGACAGATATAACTGCACGATGGAACCTATGACCATCAAACGGGAAGGGGATTACAACAGCCCTTCTCTGACTGACGGCTTTGCCTCTGCCGCTGCCATCCGAAAGGCCCTTGCCGAAGGCCGCAGCACGGAAGCCATGACACAGCTGCCCGAAAATGTCCATGATGTTTATAATAAAGCTTTGTCTTTGGGCACAGCCCCCGTTTTCTGGGATGAACTGGCACCGGCCCTCCATTATAAGCTGCGTACTTCCTCCGCAGAAGAGATCAAAGAAATTTCCGAAGTAGTGGAAGGCTTGGAAAATCGTATCCTTCACTCCATCGATTCCTGCTACGATATGAAAGATATCATTGATTTTATCAAAACAAAACGATATACCCGCACAAAGATCCAGCGTATCCTGCTGCATATCCTGCTGGATATCAAAGAAAAGGAAGTTTCCTACTTCATGAACCTGTCCAAGATGCCCTATATCCGTGTATTGGGCTTCCGCAAGGATTGCTCTGATATTCTGGCTGACCTGACAGAAAACGCAAAATGCCCCGTTCTGACCAATCTGAAAAAAGCCCCTGCGCTGCTCAATGAAGATGGTCTGGCTCTGCTGGCTCTGGAAAAAACAGCCACTGATCTGCATGCATTGGCATACCCGAATCCCATTTACCGCGGCCCCAATCAGGACTTTACAAAACCTCTGGTCATCCTGTAAAGAAAACATAAAGCCGAGAGACTTCTCATATTTTGAAAAGAAGTGTTTCGGCTTTTTTATTTGGGGTGATTTTTTGAAAAAAAGTTCTTTTCTTTATGGATGCGTTGCCTGCTTTCTGATTTATTCCCTCCTGCGGTATCCTTCTGCTATGCTCGCTGCCTCCGCAGAATGCATACAGCTCTGGCTAACCAAAGTTTTCCCCTCTCTCTTTCCCTTTCTGGCGGCCTGCGGCATTTTACTGCGCATCGGTGCAGCGGAACGGATGGGACATCTCCTGCGCCCTCTGACAAAGCTTTTGTTTGGATTGGACGGCATTGCCGCCTTCCCCTTTTTTCTGGGTATCCTTTCCGGCTATCCCATGGGGGCAAAAATTACTGCACAGCTTTATGAAAAAAAATATCTTTCTCTGGATACAGTTCAGCATATTCTCGTATTTTCCAATAACCCCGGCCCTCTGTTTCTCATCGGCACCATCGGCACGGGCTTCTTTGGCATGCCTGTTTTCGGATATCTGTTATTGGCGGCTTCCTTCTGTGGCGCAGTGACAACAGGTATTCTCTGGCGTTTCCGCGGGAAGAAAACGTCTGTTTCAACCCAATCCAGATCCTATCTTCCTTCTTCCGCTGCAGTTTCTCTGACAGAAACCCTCTCCGATTCCGTTGCCGATGCCATCAACACAATTTTACTCATCGGCGGCTATCTGATTCTGTTTGGCGCAATATCCGAAGCCATGGAACAGACAGGCATCTTCGTCTATCTATCCGAAGGCTTATGCATCCTGCCCCTTTCTGCCGAAACCCTGCAGGGGCTTTGCAGCGGCCTGCTGGAAATGACCAACGGGGCCTATCTGCTGAGTCAGTCTTCCGATACTTTTCGGCTACGACTGACACTGGTTTCTTTCCTCGTTTCCTTTGGTGGCCTTTCTATTCTGGGACAGACCTTCGGTGTCCTTTCCGCAGTCCCCATCAATAAAACAGACTACCTCAAAGGGAAACTTTTAAATGCCCTTTTCAGCAGTCTTTTCTTCTGGTTCTTCTATCCGTTTTTTGAACAGAAGGCACAAAAAGCAGTCCCCGTGTTTTCTTTTTTCACGGAAACTGCTTTTACCCTGTCATTTTTATGGCTTTTGCCAAGCCTATTTTTCCTTGGCGCGCTTTGCCGCGCCCTTACCTGTAAAAGGTAATTATTTGCCCATGCGCAGTTCCTGAATATTTTCAGCCAATACATTCAAGGTCTGTGCAAAGTAATCGTCTGTTTTAATGCTTTCGCTGTAAACAACGGCTTTCAGCTCTTTCAGCTTGCCTTCTGCATCCGCCAGAACGCCTTCTGCGTATTCCATAGCACCCAGACGCATTTCCTTGGATGTCTTCTTTGCAGAATCAATGATAGCTGCAGCCTGTTCATAGGCTTTCTTTGTTACTTCGTTATCATCAACCATGCGAACCATGCGGTCTTCTGCATTTTTCACGATTTCATCCGCTTCTCTCTGGGCATCGATGAGAATTTTGTTTCTTTCTTCAATCACCCATTTGGACTGTTTCAGTTCATTGGGCAGTTTCATGCGGATCTCGCTGATGATATCATAAATTTCTTCTTTATCAACGGAAACTTTGTTGCTGAAAGGCACAGCCTTGCTGCTATCCAGCACATCTTCCAATTCATCTAATAACTGCAATACAGAATCCATATTATATCCCTCACTTCTGATATTTCTCTATAATAAACGGTTTGATTTCAGCAGGCACCATAAAATCGATGTTTCCGCCGAAAACTGCGACTTCCTTCACATTTGTGGAACTTAACGCCAGATGCTCTTCATCCGCTGCCAGGTAGACCGTTTCCAGCCCTTCCCCCAGTTTACGGTTGATCAGATACATAGGATATTCCGCGGAAAAGTCCAGCGTATTGCGCAGCCCTCTGACCGCTACATCCGCACCAATTTTCTTTGCAAAATCCACGAAAAGTCCCTGAAAAGAAGCGACCTCTACGTTTTCAATGTGTTTTGTTGCCAGTTCCAGATGATGCTTTCTCTCTGCTACCGTAAACAGAGATTTTTTGTTGGGGTTTTCCAGCACGGCCACCACCAGAACATCAAATAACTTTGCAGCTCTTTCGATAATATCCATGTGACCCAGTGTCACAGGATCGAAGCTGCCGGCATAAATTGCTTTTTTCATTTTGTTTCCTCCAAGCCCAAGAACGTCAGGATCGTCGTCTTGTACGCTTTTTCACGCAGGACTTCCATGCCTGCCGGTGTTTCCAGGGGAATCTGGGAAGAACGTTCTGTAATCAGATATCCTTCCTGCTTCAGCAGATGCTTTTCCTTGATTTTCTGAAGCACGGGCGCATACAGCCCCGATTCATAAGGTGGGTCCATAAAGATGATATCGAAGGATTTTCCTTCTGTCGCCAGTTTATCCAGCGCAGAAAGCACGTCTGTTTTCATCAGCTTTGCCTTATCCTGCAGTTTCGTATGCATCAGATTTGCTTCAATCACTGCCTGACACTCCGCTGATGCATCCACAAAAACAGCTTCGCTGGCTCCTCTGGAGAGGGCTTCGATACCGATGCCGCCACTTCCGGCAAACAGATCCAGAAAACTGCACTCCGGCAAATCGAACGCTATGATATTAAAAAGAGTTTCTTTGATTCGATCCGTCGTTGGTCTGGTCGCCAACCCTTCGATCGTCTGCAAATTATGCCCTTTTGCTGCTCCTGCAATGACACGCATCTATCTGCACCACCTAAAACACCTATTTTTACAGAATATATCATTCTGAGTATAGCAAAAATATTTTCCTATGACAATAAAAAATACGAAATCCAACGAATTTTTTATGGAAACCATGAATAAAATTACATTTCCAGCGTTTTTCCTTCCAGATACTCCGCAATATGTTCCTTCAAAAGAAGATGTTCTTCCTCCTCCAGAAATCTATCCTTTCTGAGCAGATCCGCTGCTGCAGACTGGGCTTCCTTCAGGATTGTCATATCTTTATATAAATCTGCGATCTTCAGTTCCGGCAGACCATGCTGACGGATACCGAAAAATTCACCGGGGCCTCTCAGTTTCAAATCTTTCTCGGAAATCACAAAGCCATCCTCCGATTCTGTCATGGTCTTCATACGTTCTTTCGCAATCTTCGTTTTCGTATCACTGACCAGAATACAATAAGATTTCTCACTGCCGCGGCCCACACGACCTCGCAGCTGATGGAGCTGTGCCAGACCAAACCGTTCCGCATTTTCAATCAGCATGATAGTGGCGTTCGGCACATTGATACCAACTTCGATCACCGTCGTGGAAACCAGCACATCTATTTCCCCTGCGGCAAAGCACTCCATGATCTCCTGTTTTTCCTTAGCTTTCATTCTCCCATGTACACAGGCCACACGACATGCGGGCAGCTCACGCACCAGTTCCTCCGTATAATCCAGCACATTCTGCACTTCCAGCTTTTCATTTTCTTCGATCATGGGACAAATGACATAGGCCTGTCTGCCTTCTTTTACATGCTTCTGAATAAAGGCATAGATCCGCTGATGATAGCGGCTGTCCACGGCAGAAGTGTTGATCTTCTGCCTACCGGGAGGCAATTCATCAATGATAGAAATATCCAGATCACCATACAGAATCAACGCCAGTGTTCTGGGGATCGGGGTCGCCGTCATCACAAGGGTATGGACAGCTTCCCCTTTCTCCGCCAATGTGCTTCTCTGCCGTACGCCGAACCGATGCTGTTCATCAGTAATCGCCAGACCCAGCTTATGATATTCCACACCCTTCTGGATGACTGCATGGGTGCCGACGATCATTTGGGCTTCCCCATTTTTCACCTGCGCCAAAGCTTCTCGTTTTTCTTTTGCTTTCAGGCTGCCTGTCAACAGAACCACCCTGATTCCTGCAGGTTCAAAAATCTTCTGAAAGGATGCAAAATGCTGATTTGCCAGCACCTCTGTCGGTGCCATGATGGCCGCCTGATAGCCATTTTGGATTGCCCAATACGCTGTGATAATTGCAACAGCTGTTTTGCCACTGCCTACATCCCCCTGCACTAGGCGGTTCATGATCTTGCCCGAAGTCATATCTTTTTCAATTTCTTTTAAAACTCTTTTCTGGGCTCCCGTCAGCGCAAAGGGAAACATCCCTTCTCCTTCCTGCAGGGCTTTTTTCTTTTTCAGAATGATGCCCTCGCCACTGTCTTCCAGGGTATGTTTCAGCTGATAAAGGGCAGTCTGCAGGATAAACAGTTCCTCAAAAACCAGCCTTCTTCTGGAATCATAAAATCCCTGTTCCGTCTTGGGAAAATGGATATTTTCAATGGCAAAATTCCGTTCTGCCAACTTATATTCCTTTCTGAGCCACAGGGGCAGTTCTTCCCGCATGCCGCCACTCATCTGCGAAAGGGCATCCTCCATCAGATTGCGGAGCATTTTCTGAGAAATCCCTTCGGAAGCAGGATAGACGGGAATGATGCGCCCCCCTGCGAAATTTTCACCGATCCGCTCCACTTCGGGTGAAAGGATCTCCTTCCTGCCATATTTTTTTTGCAGCTTTCCACTGAAGAGATACCATTCACCGATTTTCAGACTGTTTTTCATATAGGGCTGGTTATACCACAGAATACCGACCGAACCAGTCTCGTCATACACCTTCATACGGGTATAAACCAATCTGCCATGACGGCTGTTCTGCCCTTCTTCCTTCACCTGCGCCAGAAAAGTTGAAGGCTCCTCCATGGGCAGGTCTGCGATTTTTAAGATTTCACTTCTGTCCTTATATTCTCTGGGATAATGGGTCAGCAGGTCTTCGATGGTGCTGATCCCCAATTTCTGCAGTTTTTTTTCTCTCTGCTCCCCAATGCCTTTCAGCAGGGAAACCGGACTGTTCCAATCCATGGATTTCGCCTCCTTCCTCTTTCAAAACAAAAGCATCGGAAAATCCGATGCTTTTGCAAGTTTTTCTTATTCTACAGAGATGATATAGTAATACAGGGGCTGACCGCCGCTCTGCACTTCCACTTCACAATCAGGGTAGTTTTCTTCAATAAATGCTGCCAGTTCTTCTGCACTTTCTTCTGTTGCATCAGCACCGTAGTAAATGCCGACTACTTCGCTTTCATCCTTAATGGATGCTTTGATCAGTTCTTTTGTACCTTCCATGACATCTTCGGCTACCACTTCAATCTGGTCATTCAGCATCCCCAGAATGTTGCCTTCTCTGATTTCCTTATCGCCGATAGAAGTATCTCTGACAGCGTAAGTTACTGTCGCAGTATCTACCAGTTTGATGGCATCCTTCATTGCTGCTTCCATTTCATCGGGATCTGCATCTGCTTCGAAGCAGAACATCGCGCTGATCCCTTCGGGCACGGAACGAGAAGGAATCACATGCAGCTTTTTATCTTCACTCAGTGCTGCAGCCTGTTCTGCCGCCAGAATGATGTTTTTGTTGTTAGGCAGAACAAAGATATGGTCTGCATTGATCTTGTCCACCGCATTCAGAATATCTTCTGTACTGGGATTCATTGTCTGGCCGCCTTCGATGACTTCGTCAACACCAAGGTTTTTGAAGATGGCTGTCAGACCTTCCCCAGCAGAAATGGATACGAAGCCAACGTCTTTTTTAGGCTGTTCTGCCGCGGGTGCTGCAATGGGTGCACTGGGTGCTGCCTCAGGTGCATTTGCAAAACTGATCTTATTGGTATGCTGTTCGCGCATATTATCGATTTTCAGACCTGTCAGGCTGCCAATCGTCAGTGCTTTTTCAATTGCCAGACCGGGGTGGTCTGTGTGTACATGGATCTTGATGATTTCATCATCTGCCACACAAACAACAGAGTCACCAATGGTGCCCAGATAGGATTTCAGTCCTGTTGTTACTGTTTCATCGGCTCCCTGTACGTTGATAAAGAATTCTGTACAGTAACCAAATGTGATGGATTCATTTTCGATGGATGCCAGAGAAGCAAAGTCCATTTCCGGAGCTGCTGCAGCCGCGGACTGACCATCGTTCAGTGTCACAGGCAAGTCGCCTCCCATCTGTTTCAGGGCCCCTTCCAGAATATACAGGAGACCTCTGCCGCCAGCGTCAACAACGCCAGCCTGTTTCAATACAGGCAGCATTTCAGGTGTCTGCGCCAGAACTGCATGACCATGTTCGATGATGCCTTTCAGGAATACTTCAATATCTTCTGTTTCATGGGACAGTTTTTCAGCCGCTTCTGCACAGCCTCTTGCTACTGTCAGGATGGTACCTTCTTTGGGCTTCATTACCGCCTTATATGCTGTTTTTACAGCCTGTTCTGCTGCAGCAGCCAGTTCTTTTACACCTGCTTCCTCCAGCCCTTCCAGCCCTTTGGCAAAGCCACGGAACAGCTGGGAAGTAATAACGCCGGAGTTGCCTCTTGCGCCGCGCAGTGCGCCGCTGGATGCTGCTTTTGTTACGTCAGCTGCCATCAGAGAGCCTTTCTTTTCCGCTTCTCTTGCTGCTGCCATTACTGTCAGGGACATATTTGTGCCTGTATCACCATCGGGTACAGGGAATACGTTCATTGCGTCTACCAGCTGTTTGTTTGCAGCCAGTTCGTTGGCGCCGGCAATGATCATTCTGCCAAGACGGACGCCATTCAGTGTTGTTGTACTACTCACCTTAAATTTCCTCCTCTTGCTCAGTTGTCGACTCTTACGCCGTCAACGAAAATATTCACGTTTTCTACTTTCAGACCTGTCTGATCTTCCACTGTGTATTTTACAGTGCTGATGATATTGTCTGCAATGGCGGAAATATTTGTGCCGTATTCCACGATGATATGCAGGTCGATACTCACTTTGTTTGCATCGATCGTCATTTTGATGCCTTTTGTCAGGCTTTCCAGCTTCAGCAGCTGCACCAGACCATCTTTTACATTTTTCGCTGCCATACCAACGATGCCATAACATTCGATTGCCGCATAGCCTGCGATCCGTGCGATTACTTCACTGTCAATACTGATAACGCCATATTCGTTTTCCAATTTTGCTGCCATGATGACCAGCCTCCTATTCTAAAACCATTGGCTATTTTTTTACAGATTCATAGATTCTAATAGTATACCACCAATCATGCAATTTTGAAAGATATTTTTTTGCAGGAAACCAAAAAACGAGAAGAATTTTTATTGATAAAATCAACAATTCTTCTCGTTTTCTACAAATTTACGCTTTTTCTCTGATTAGGTACATGGCTTCTTCGTAATCATCTTTATGCACATAAATGTGATATTCGTAATCCTGCATCTGATCACGACCAATCGTGCCAGTATACGCTCTTGTGCCAGCCCGTACAGCAACCGTATTGGTACGGTTGATGGTTCGGATGCGATAATCGATCCCTGCCCCCTGCAGGAGATAACGGATCTCCGCCTGTTTTTTCAAATCATATGTAATACAGACTTCCTTTCGGTTCAAAAAAGTAATCATTTTCTCTCCCCCTTAGAACTTAATGAAACTCCATTCTAAAGCCTTTTGGAGCCGACTTTTCTTCCTGGTCGATGGAAGAAGCCACGTCTTCCCGATATGCAGGCCTTTCAATGATAATATCATAATCTCCCTTGATCCAGTAAGATGGAAGATGGAATTTTACTTTCAGGCTTTCCTTTTCCAGATCGGCCAGATAATATCTGCCGCCAGCTATAAAGTTATCCTTTCCGGTATCCAGACCTTTTCCTCCGTAGATTTCACCCCATTCTTCTTCCATTTCCAGATTCACACGGTACATCTGCCGCAGTCCATCCTTTGGCGTTACACGATAAATAATATCCACAATCGCCGCAGGAGAAATTTCAGGATTGATTTCATCTTGATTATCATATTCCCCATTTTCCCGTGCAATCGAAAGAATCTCAACGGTGCCATACTGAAACTCCAGTTTTGGCAGATTTTCTGTGATCGTTTCGCCATCTTCCGGCAATGTCAGGTCAACGGTATATTCCTCCAGACTGGTACCAGTCAGCGAAGGCAAATGAAATTTCACAGGAAAATCTTCTGCCGAACCATTGAACCAGAATTTTCTGCCATTGGCAATTTCTCGGAATCGTTCATATTGCATGCGCTCTCCCACTGCATTTTCAAAATAATATTGATTCAACATATCATACCAATAAGGAATATCTACAATAAAATATCTGTTTCTGTTTTCCCGCGACAGTTTCACTTCATCGGAAGGAATGATGAAATATTCCATTTCGATCATATCGCCAACGATGGCTGCTCTTGCCGTAACTGTGGTACCATTCTTTGTCTGAGAATATCCCAGTTCTTCCGGTGTTTCTACTGTTTTGGGATCCACCAGCTTCAAATGGAATCTGCGGTCAAATCCTGTAATTGCGATCTCATACTCAAAATACCCCTGTTTGATGGGGATAAATTCCTCACAGGTTCTGGTATGATGGATGATCTTTCCACCTTCTCTTGTATATCCCGATCTTGGCGCAAACATCGTACGTTCCTTGTCGCCGTAAGAATAAGTGATCTGAAATTTCTCTTTTAAAATCTCATCTACATCTATAGATTTCTCTTCTTCATCAAATTCCATTTTCTCCAGACCTTCTCCTGTAAATGCAAACGTACCATGGAGAAGATTTCCTTCGCAGTAAAAGTCCCGCAGTTCCACGCGGATACCGTCCTGTTCCTGCACAGGGTCATCGATCTGCACTTCGTAAACCTTTACATCTTCTTCATTGATATAAACTCCAACACCGGGCAGATCATGGAACAGCCTCTGGAACGCAGCCATAATAGGCTTATGTCCAAAAATTCCCACAACTGCAATGACACATACAGCAGCCGCAAGGATTCGTTTTCTCCTCCATTTTTTCTGCAGTCCCCTATCGATCTGCAATTCCTGCATCACACGGTTTTCGATCCGCTTTGCCGTCAGTTCCTCCTCCATTTCAGGCAGGTCTTCGGGAAGATTCCGCAGGATATCTTCTTCTTTCAAGCTGTCAAACAGTTCATTCCAGTTATCCTTCATAAAATCCCCCTCCTTCCAGCGTTTTTCTCAGTTTTTCCAGACCGCGCTTGACTTTCTGGTCTACGGTATTTTCTTTTAATCCAAGGATCTCCGCAATTTTCTTTGTGGGATATCCGTAATAAAATTTCCAAATCAGTATTTTCTCGTCAGGGTCACCCAATGCACGGATTGCCGCAAGAAGCATTTCCCTCTCCTCAAAAGAAAGCCCTTTTTCCTCTTTCTTTATCCCCTCTTCCAGAGGAAGTGTATCTTTTTTCAGCGCAGCATCATAGCGATCAGCCGCCCTTCTGCGGGCTACGATGGCAAGAAATGTGCGAAATCCACCTTTTTCCAGATCCATCTTATTCCTGTATCTGTAGGCATCCAGAAAAACATCACTGACGCATTCTTCGATATCCTCCTGCGGAAACTCCATCAACCGATTCCTTACAATATGGTAGCAATACCCCATATATTGCTCCATCAGTTCTTTCATCCCTTCATTGGGCTTCTTTTTCAGCAGCTCCAGTAATTTCTTTTCGTCCATAACACTCCCCTCCTTCCCTTTACCGATCTATTCTCCCAAAAATAATAAAATCTGACACAAAAATATTATTTTAAAAAAATCCACCGATATACTCGATGGATTTCTTCTTAACTCTTATACATTCTTACCGTATCTGTTGTTTCATCCCATTCTATGGTCTGATAATTAAATCCCCTTGCCATTTCCCGCAAAGGCAGATACATCACGCCGTCCTCCATGATTTCCGGTGCTGTTTTTGCAGTCATTTCATGGCCCAGATAAAACCATTTTTTGCTGCCATCCGTAGCAGAGATGGTGCGGCTGCCCATCTGCAGCGTCACCGTTCTGGTTTCGCTGTCCCAAAGGATGTTACATCCCGCAGTCTGCATTCCTTCCATCACCATGCCAAGGTCTTTTGCTGCCACCATGATCTGTCCTTCGGCATTGCGGCGGATAGGTGCTAAAATATATTTTTCTGTCCCGTTGAACTGAATGGTTTCCTTTCCAACAGTCAAAAGTACTTCTGTTGGCATTTTCTTTGGCATATTGTCTTTCATCCACACAAAATCTTCCCGCAGAAGAATATCCTCTTTTTCTGCCAGAAGATTATTGGGATAAGCGTCTCCGCCCATCAGCCATAAAGAGAATGCCGTACCTTCTGTTACAGATTTTCTCAAAAATCCAATTTCCGTTTCCAGAAGAATTTCTCCGTTTTTCGCATTTTTCAGCGGAACCGCAATGACGGTTTCATCCTCCAGCAAATTAAATTTCGCTTCTGATTCTGCGCCCAGAGACGCACTTTCTCCCCTGATTTCAAAATATAGTTTTTCCTTGGTATATCTTCCATCCAAAGGCAGTTCGATCAAGATTTTTCGTTCTGGGACATATCTGTAATCCAGCAGATGGTATCCGCCTTCCACTGTAATTTTTATTTTTTCGCCATCTATTCTCACCGTTTTTTCCAAAACATCCAGTTCCTTTCTGGAAGGTTTTGATTCCGCAAAGGCTGTTGTTCCTGTCATCAGAATAAATGCCATAGTAAAACCAATAAGTCTTTTCATCTCTGATTCCCCCCTTTTCCCCAGTATAACAAAAAAGGGATTGCTTTTCCATGGCAATCCCCTTTCTAATTCTTACAATATTCTTAACAAAGAAAAAAGAGAGCCTTTTCAGACTCTCTTTTAAACTAGGGTAGCAGGATTCGAACCTGCGGATGACGGAATCAGAATCCGTTGCCTTACCACTTGGCGATACCCCATTATAACCAACTTTTCAGCTGGCTTTGAGACCTGGGCTAGCTGGATTCGAACCAGCGAATGCAGGAGTCAAAGTCCTGTGCCTTACCGCTTGGCGATAGCCCAATATACGATAATGCATTTTGCTGAAATAAAAAGCGCGAGACGAGATTCGAACTCGCGACCCTCGCCTTGGCAAGGCGATGCTCT
>CALFPN010000151.1 GCA_937919015.1 uncultured Clostridia bacterium | reverse complement strand
TGGGACGAACTGAAAGAACTGGCAGAGGACGTCAGCCTGGAAAGTGCGAGACAACGCCTGATGGACGTCCTTTCTAACTATAAAGGCACCAGTAAGGCCACCATAATTTTGGTGTTCGATGGTTATCTGGTAAAAGGAAACATCGGCGCTGTATACGAATATAATAATATATATGTGGTCTATACCAAAGAAGCGGAAACCGCAGACCATTATATCGAGCGTGTCGTGACTTCGCTGCCGAAGCATTATAAAGTGCGCGTGGCAACGGGGGATGGTCTGGAACAGCTGATTATCTACGGTCAGGGAGCTACCCGCATGACTGCAAGAGAGCTTTGGAACGAGGTGCAGGCTGTGGAAGCAGAACTGCGGAAAAAATTTATTGAAAACAGGCCGCCGAAAAATAATATTCTGGCGGATCATCTGGATGAGGAAAGTCTTGCATGGTTTGAAGCCCTGCGCAGACAAAAATAAGCAACGGAGAAATAGCAGAATGACAAAAGAACAGATTTATAAAAATGCAAAAGATGAAGAGCTGGTGCTGATGGCGCAAAACGGTGATGATGCGGCACAGGAATATCTGCTGGATAAGTATAAATCTCTGGTGCGTGCCAAATCCAGAGCATATTTTCTGATGGGTGCAGACAGTGAAGATATCATTCAGGAAGGTATGATTGGTCTGTATAAAGCAGTGCGTGATTATAACGAAGAAAAGAATGCCTCCTTCCGTAGTTTTGCGGAACTGTGTGTCAATCGTCAGATGATTACTGCCATTAAGGCGGCCACCAGACAGAAACACCAGCCCTTGAATTCCTATATATCCTTGAATAAGCCTGTGTATGAGGAGGAATCCGAGCAGACTTATATGGACTTTCTGCAGTCGAGCAGCGGCTCTTTGCTGAATCCGGAAGCATTGCTGATTGGGCAGGAAAACAAAAGTTTTCTGGAGGATCAGATGGTAAAAAATTTAAGCAGCTTTGAGACAAGGGTTCTGGTTTTATATCTACAGGGCAGAAGCTACTTTGAAATTTCACGGGTGCTGGATAAACCGGAAAAATCCATTGATAATGCCTTGCAGCGGGTCAAGAAAAAATTAGAAAGATTTCTGGAAGAAAAAAATCTTGACGGCGCGAAAGGAGTATGATAACATATATAAGCTGATAAATTATCAGCTATGCTGCTATGGCTCAGTCGGTAGAGCGTTACCTTGGTAAGGTAGAGGTCACGGGTTCAAGTCCCGTTAGCAGCTTTGCAGCGTCCCAAGTCGGGACGCTTTTTTCGTTTGCGAAAACGTAGAACATAGAAAAGCCCCCATGCGGGGGCTTTTTTGTTGCTTATGCTTCACATTTGAAATCGATTGGACTGTCGATCAGAGAAGCGAACTGGAATCTGTGCTTATGGCCGTCTTCTTCCTCTGTGCAGGCACTGGCGAAGTGAACATGCTTGCCATTGCCGACTTCTACAGCGGGGCCGGATGTGCCGCAGAATTCGTGGTAGTGACCATCCGCAAAATCTGTGCGGAATTTCACTTCGTGTACGTGGTTGCCGCCACAGTAGATGGCTTCCCCGGAAACAGTTGCAAAACGGTGATTGTGACATTCTTCCCCGCGTTCGTCGAAAACAGCAGTACTGCCTGTGATTTCATGAACGTGGTGCTGTTTTCTGCAGTCGTTTTCCCGATTTTCTTCCCGGTTGCGAGAATTTTCATCATTCAGCAGGAACATGTGCGAAACCTCCTTTCGTATGGGTTCTCTATAATAGTATGTGGAAGGAGAAAAATGGTGCAAGCCTATCAATGTATACAAAGTACGGATTGTATCTATAAAAATACACGAAGGGAAGGCTGTTTTCCAGAGAAGATTATCTGTTTTCCACAGAAATAATTTTTTCGTCCAAATCTGTTTACTTTCGCGCCTCGGTGTGCTAACATGATAAAAACCAAACAAAAACAAAAATATGAAAATAAAAATGAAAGAGGTTGCAAATCATGAAACAGAATCATACTTTTGCAAATGAATATTTTTATTTTTACCGTGTTTTCCAGGATTCAAAGTGAATTTTACTGTTAAGAAAAGACGGTTTGTTTTCGTGTTTTTCTTAGAGAAAGCATAAAAGCTTTGCAGTGAAATTCGCTGCGAAGCTTTTTTATTTTTATCTAAGCACTTCATATTAAAAAAGAATTTGATCCATGTTGATAAGGGTACAAAAGAAAAAACAGAAAGAAGAAGCATATTTAAAAGGAGGACATGATTATGGTAGTAGTACTGAAACCCAACACAAAAGCAGAACAGATTGAAAATTTAAAGGCTTGGCTGAAGAGCCTTGGTATCACAACACATATTTCTCAGGGGGTGAGCCACACCATCATTGGTCTGGTCGGTGATACATCTGCTGTGGATATGGATCTGATCCGTGCGCTGGATATTGTTGAAAATGTACAGCGGATTCAGGAACCTTTTAAAAACGCAAACAGAAAATTCCATAATGCAGATTTGGTAGTGGATGTTGCAGGCAAAAAAATCGGCGGTGGCAATTTCCAGATCATTGCAGGTCCCTGCTCTGTAGAAAGTGAGGAACAGGTTTGTGAAATCGCCCAGAGAGTAAAAGAAGCGGGTGCGGGCCTTCTGCGCGGCGGTGCATTCAAGCCCAGAACCTCCCCTTATGCTTTCCAGGGCCTGAAAGGCGATGGCCTGAGACTTTTGGTGGAAGCAAAAGAAAAGACCGGTCTGCCCATCGTTTCTGAAATCATGAATGCAGAACATATTCCTATGTTTGAAGAATCTGTTGACCTGATTCAGGTTGGTGCAAGAAACATGCAGAACTTTGAACTGCTGAAAGAACTGGGCAAGATCAAGAAGCCCATTCTGCTGAAAAGAGGTCTGGCAAATACTATTGATGAAATGCTGATGAGTGCGGAATACATTATGGCAGGCGGCAACGAAAATGTGATCCTGTGCGAAAGAGGGATTCGTACCTTTGAAACAAGAACAAGAAATACACTGGATCTGTCTGCTATCCCTGTGCTGAAAAAACTGACACATCTGCCCATCGTTATCGACCCCAGCCATGCAATGGGCTATGCACATCTGGTAAAACCCATGGCAATGGCAGCAACAGTTGCAGGTGCAGACGGTCTGATGATCGAAGTACACAACAACCCTGCCAAGGCCCTGTGTGACGGCCCTCAGTCTCTGACACCCGATCAGTTTGATGAAGTGGCAAATCTGGTATTCCAGCTGCGCCCTCTGGCTTGCAAATACAACGATTGATACTCCTTTTGAAGATAAGAGGTGACGAATATGAAAGTTGGCGTAGTAGGTTTGGGGCTGATCGGTGGCTCTATGGCGAAAGCAGTAAAAAAGAAAACAGATCATGAAGTAATTGGATGGGATGCATCTGAAACCATCCGTTACAGTGCCCTTCTGATGGAAGCGGTGCATGGTTTTATGGATAACGGCAATCCCAAGGATTGTGATATCGTAATCATCGGGCTGTATCCCCAGCTGACGGTGGATTATATTAAGGAACACGCGAAGGATTTCAAAGAAGGTGCGGTTGTAGTAGACGTTGCCGGCGTAAAAAGACTGGTCTGCAGACAGGTGCAGGAGGTGGCGGCAGAAAACGGCTTCAGTTTCGTAGGTGCCCATCCCATGGCAGGGGTGGAACGTTCTGGCTTCACATACTCCACAGCGGATATGTTCAATGGTGCCACATTGATCGTAACACCCTACACAGGTACGGATATTGGTATGATGAATGCCCTGAGCATGTTTTTCAAAAAACTGGGCTTTGCCAGACTGCAGGTGGCAACGGATGCAGAACACGATCAGATGATTGCTTATACTTCCCAGCTGGCCCATGTGGTTTCCAGTGCCTATATTAAAAGCGAATTGTCTCCCAATTTCAAAGGATTTTCCGCAGGCAGCTTCCATGATATGACCCGTGTTGCGAAGCTGAATGAAAACATGTGGACAGAACTGTTTTTGGCCAACGGGGATTATCTTGCCGATGAAGTAGATGCCCTTTGCGAACGAATGCAGGCATACAGCCGTGCGATTCGTGCCAAGGATGCAGATGAATTGAGAAGACTGCTGAAGGACGGGAAAGAACGCCGCATGGCAGTAGACGAGATCAAAGAATTTGACTAAGGTCGTGAATATATGGAAAATTGCAGAAAAGTTGTGGTGAAAGCTTCTACGGAGTATGCCATTCTTATTGGCAGGGGCATTTTGGGGAATTTGGGTGAAGAAGATTTGATGAATCTTCTGGCTGGAGCAGATGACTTATCTGACATTGGCAATATGCTTTCGCAGAGTGAAGCGTCAGAAATCCCATTGGAGGAATTGGATGCGTTTGCGGCTTTTGCTGAAAATGAGATGGCTGTTCAGCAGGTGTCGGCAGAACCAGCAGAGGAAGAAACAAAAACAGCAAAGAAGGATAAAAAAGGTGGCTTGGTTGGCAAATTAAAGGCTATTCTTGGAGGTCTTATGCAGGACGACGAGGATGACGAAGTAGCATTAAAACCAGCAAAAGCGCTTACTGCAGAATCTTTATCAGGAGAAAATGCAGATATTTTGGCTGAGTTAGATGGCTTGGAAGAAAAACCAGCCAATAAGAAAGAAAAGAAGAAAAAAGAAAAGAAACCAAAGGCTGCTAAGAAGCCAAAGGCGCCAAAAGCACCAAAGCCAAAGAAGGAAAAGAAACCAA
>CALFPN010000150.1 GCA_937919015.1 uncultured Clostridia bacterium | reverse complement strand
AATTGACTATGGGTTGTGTGTTATTCATATCCATTGTTCAGTTTTCAAGGATCAACGTTGTCTTGCGACAACTTCTATATCTTATCAGATATTCTCTTTTTCGTCAAGTACTTTTTTAAGTACTTTTCGGTTTCATTTCGTCACCGCTCTCACCGATTCTTTTTCGTTTCTGCAGCAACTCGTTTATATTAACAGAATATTCTTTTCCTGTCCAGTACTTTTTCAGATACAATTCGACATTTATTTTACTGACAAACAGCAGGCCATTCCCCTCCCACAGGAGCGCAGTATATATAATGTAAGAAGAATTTCATTCGAGCATATCATCATGCATAATCAAATGAATAATTTCGATTGTTTGTATATTTGCGCAGAAAATAAAAGGATGCCAAAATAAATTCTGCAATTTGAATTTACAGGGTTTGTTTTTCTATTTTTCTCCTTGCCTTCTTGTCTAAAATAGTATAAGATAGCAGAACTGTTGTATATTTTAGAAAGACGCAAACACTGGAAAGGTAAATTATGAAGATTTTTCACGACAAACGATTTTTGAAATTTTTATTTCCTTCCCTCATCGGGGCATTTTTATTTGTAACACCCATCAAACAGAACGGCAACATGACGATTCCCATTGCCGTTGCGGCAAATAAGCTGCTGAATCTTATGGGAAATGCGACCCTAACCATCATATGGCTCCTGATTTCCCTCAGCGCAGTCCTGACAATCCTTCATAAAGCAATAGGCATCGGACTTCTGAAAAAGAACCCCAAGCTGGACAACCTGTTCCGCGTAAAGGGCTTCTGGCTGGCCATCCGTATGATCGGCTTTATATTTGCAAACATGATCTATTTCAATATCGGCCCTGATTTCATCATTGGCGGCGCAACCGGCGGCATGGTCATCAATGATCTGATCCCCATTCTGGTATGCGTATTCCTGCTGGCCGGCATTTTGCTGGCACTGCTTCTGAACTATGGCCTGCTGGACTTTTTCGGCGCACTGATGATTCGACTGATGCGTCCCATCTTCAATCTGCCCGGCAGAAGCGCGCTGGACTGCGTGGCTTCCTGGCTGGGGGATGGTTCCATCGGTGTACTGCTGACCAGCAGACAGTATGAAGCAGGCTTCTACTCCAAAAGAGAAGCAACAGTCATTGCAACCACCTTCTCCGCCGTCAGCATCACATTCAGCCTTGTTGTCATCAGTCAGGTAAAATTGGAAGCAATGTTTATTCCATTTTATCTGGTGGTATCTCTGGCAGGCATCGTTGCGGCGATCATTGTGCCGAAGCTGCCCCCTCTGTCCAAAGTGTCCGATACTTACTATACCGAAGTTTCTCACCGGGAAGATATTCCCGAAGGCATTTCTCCCGTACAGTACGGCATGCAGCTTGCACTGAAAAAAGCAGAAAATGCCCCCACCTTCAAAGAATTTGTGCGGGAAGGCATCGAAAACGTATTTGAAATGTGGTTCGGCACCCTACCTGTCATTTTGGCCATGGGTACCATCGCCCTGATCATTGCGGAATTTACCCCCTTCTTCCGTATCCTGGGGCTGCCTTTTATCTTTGTATATCAATTACTGCAGATTCCCGAAGCAGAACTGGCCAGCCAGACAGTCATCGTGGGCTTTGCGGATATGTTCCTGCCCAGCGTCATCGCCTCTTCCATCGAAAGCGAGATCACACGATTTGTGGTTGCGGCAACCAGCGTAACCCAGCTGATCTATATGTCCGAGATCGGCAGCATCATTATGGGCAGCAAGATCCCCGTTTCTTTAAAGGATCTCTTTATTATCTTTATTGAAAGAACCATCGTGACATTGCCCGTCATTGCCATTCTTGCTCATCTGTTATTTTAAAAACAAACCGACACAAATAAAAAATCGAAAGAACCCTTACTGCAAAGGATTCTTTCGATTTTTCTTTTTTATCCGAGCTTCTCCAAAAGAGAGACCCTTTAGTTTTTAAAGCTATGGATGGGTGCAGGAATTCTGCCGCCGCGAGCCACAAATTTTTCACAGCTGAAGCGATTCACGGGAATGATGGGTGCATAGCCCAACAGACCGCCGAATTCTACGCTTTCGCCTTCTTTTCTGCCGATGACAGGAATCAGACGAACGGCTGTTGTTTTGTTGTTGACCATACCGATGGCTGCTTCGTCGGCAATGATACCACTCAGTGTTGCTGCAGAAGTATCGCCGGGCAGGGCGATCATATCCAGACCAACGGAACATACGCAAGTCATTGCTTCCAGTTTTTCCAGAGTCAGCGCGCCTTTTTCGCAGGCATCGATCATGCCGTGGTCTTCGCTGACAGGGATGAATGCACCGCTCAGGCCGCCAACATAGGAGGAAGCCATCACGCCGCCTTTTTTCACGTTATCGTTCAGCAGGGCCAGAGCCGCTGTGGTACCGGGTGCACCGGCTTCTTCCAGGCCCATTTCCTGGAAAATTTCTGCAATACTGTCACCTACAGCAGGTGTGGGAGCCAGAGACAGATCAATGATCCCAAAGGGTACGTTCAGTCTTTCTGCCGCTTCTTTGGCAATCAGCTGACCAACACGAGTGATCTTAAAGGCTGTGCGTTTTACGGTTTCGCACAGTGTTTCAAAATCTGCACCTCTGACATCTTCCAGTGCTCTTTTTACAACGCCGGGGCCGCTGACACCTACGTTGATGCAGCAGTCTGCTTCGCCCACACCGTGGAACGCACCTGCCATAAAGGGATTGTCCTCTACCGCGTTGCAGAATACCACCAGTTTTGCACAGCCGATACATTCGTTGTCTTTTGTACGTTCTGCTGTTTCTACAATGATTTCGCCCATTCTTTTCACTGCGTCC
Source organism: uncultured Clostridia bacterium (assembly GCA_937919015.1). Classification (GTDB taxonomy): domain Bacteria; phylum Bacillota; class Clostridia; order Lachnospirales; family Anaerotignaceae; genus Anaerotignum_A. The sequence continues at coordinate 12,407 of CALFPN010000150.1, read as the reverse complement.
ATATTCATACCGTTTCTGGAAGTACCTACGTTTACGGAAGAACATACTCTTTCTGTCACTGCCAGTGCTTCGGGAATGGAGTCGATCAGGATTCTGTCGCTTTCTGTATAGCCCTTCTGTACCAGCGCAGAAAAACCGCCGATAAAGTTCACGCCCACTTCTTTAGCTGCTCTGTCCAGTGTCTGTGCCACGCTCACATAGGAATCTGCATTTTTGCAGCCTGCCGCTGCGATGGCAATGGGTGTTACGGAAATTCTTTTATTGACAACGGGTACACCGTATTTCTTTGCCAGTTCTTCCCCCACCTGCACCAGATCTTTTGCGTAAGTCGTGATTTTATTGTAAATTTTTTCGTTAAATTTATTGATATCTGCATCGGCACAATCCAGCAGGCTGATCCCCATGGTAATGGTTCTGACATCCAGATTCATGTCGCTGATCATGTTGTTTGTTTCCAGAATCTCGTTTCTTGTGATCATTTTTTTCAGCCTCCTTTTTAAATGCGGTGCATCGCATCAAAAATTGCTGTGTGCTGGATCTTAATCTTCAGACCCATTGCTTCACCCGCTGCCTGCAGTTTTGCTTCTGTCGCATCAAAGGATTCCTTTGCTTCGGTAATATCTACCACCATGACCATATTAAAATAACCGCCCACGATGGTCTGGGAAATATCCAGAATATTGATATTTGTTTCTGCCAAAATAGTGCATACCTTTGCTGTAATGCCTACCTGATCCAGACCGAGTACTGTTACCACTGCTTTTTTCATCGTTTACTTCCTCCTTTGTCATTCCCGTTTTGCTTCATTTCCTGTGAAATAAGAATACCGCATGGCTTTGCCGAAACAGACGAACCATGCGGTATTGACTTTTCTTCCTACGTTTTTTTATCATTTGAATAAAGGTAGTTCTATCTTACCAGTTTCAAAAGAAAAAACAATAGACAAATGTCCCTAATAAACGAACACTGCTCTCAGGAAATTCCATCATTTTGCATACGCAGTCATTTTTCCTTAGCGTGTTTGCACAACCCAACGCCTTCAAAACCCCAGTCTATCGACAGTTTCCCCTGTTTTCCTGCATGCATAAAAAAACACACCTGTTCTGAAACAGGTGCATCTTACACATTTCAAAGTCGGATATCTGCTTTTTCCGCAATCTGATAGGCTTGAAAATAAGCTTCTTCCAAGGGAATCCATCTGTCACGGAACAGCTGCGCCATCTCTGCGCCATTGCGCTTACAAATCCGCTGCATCTGGATTTCGCTGCTTACATCAGAGAAAACGGTGAGATCTGCATACTTCCCAAACAAAGGATGACAGCTGTAGGAACCCTCCACAATACGGATCTTTGCCGTACCGATTTCCCGTTCCCCATGGTAATCCATTCTGCTGCAGTCAAAAATCCGATAGGCAAAGGCCGTCGGCAAGGAAAGATGAGGCAGCACTTCTGCCCGAAACCGTTCATAATGTACATTTCCGCCGGCCTTACGAAAGCGTTCCTCCCTCCGCAGGGCAGGGGGCAGGAAAAAGTCATCCATGCGAATCACATCCGCCTCCAGAATTTCCTGCAGCAGGTTTGCCATGGTGGTTTTTCCGGAAGCCGCTCTGCCATCTATGGCGATCACACACACCTTATCCTCTGCAATTTTTTCTGCAGCTTTCTGCAGTATGGGAAAAAGACGGACAAATCTTCTGTTTACAATACGATAGGCAGGCGTTTCCCGCTGCCGATAGAGGGGGCTGTGATGCACGGGAGACAGCCCTGCTTCCCATCTGGAACGGGCATAGGCTTTCCAATCCTCAATGGAAAAGCCCACAGAAACCCCTGACAGCACTTCTTCTGCCCGCTGCAGATATGCCCGAAACAAGACTTCCCCATCGGCTCTTTTCCCGCAGGAGGAAGCAAAGATCCGAAACAGCCACTCCACAGGCAGGCCATGAAATTTCCACGCACCCAGATTTACACGGCAAATCTCTTCAGAGATAGGTTCATACAGGGGTATGTCCTGTTCCGCCGTTATCTCGTATTCTTTTTCCAGATATGCTTTCGCCCCCTGCAGGTCGCTCAGCAGGTGTTCGGGGCCAAAGGCTGCCTGATAGCACAGCTTCCAGATATCCTGCGGCTGCATGGCAGGATGCATTTGTATTTGTTCCAGAAGATACTGTTCAAAATCCATAGGGAATAGATTCCTTTCCGTTTATTGTTCTTTCAGATGTTTTTCCATGGCAAGCACGATCACAGGGATCAGCACCAGCTGCAGAATGATCCCCGGCAAAGCCGTTGTGACCGCTCCGGCCAGAAAGGCTTCCATGCCAAACTGACCGCCGCTGCTGCCGATGCATACCATCATGGCAATGCCCCAGACGATACGCCCCAAAATCATGGCAACGAGCAAAGCACCGTAAACCGCCCCTTTTTTCCCGGGAAGCTTCCGATACAGAACCCCCGATACCAGTCCATAGGCCGCCAATTCAAAGGCCATACAGATGGCAACAGGAAACATGGGGGGCATGCCGAAGAGGAAGGAACGCAGGACGGGGGCGATCAGCCCCACCAGAAATCCCATGGTCCCCCCGCAGAAAAAGCCGCACAAAAGCACAGGCAGATGCATGGGACAAAGCATAGAGCCGATCTGTGGAATCTGCCCTGTCAGAAAGGGCATGACCAGAGCCAGAGCCAAAAACATGCCCGAAAGGGTAAGGGTTTTGCTGTCAATTGTCTTTTTCATATTACACTCCATTCTGTCATAAAAAAAGGCGCACTTTCCCCTTCTGGCAAAAGCAACACCTTCTTAGTATCATTTCAGACCATATTTTATTTTGAAAAGCAAAAGACTTCTGTCTGTATGTCATCCTTCTGCATGACAGTCCCAGTTTAGCACTCTTTCTGACAAAATGCAAATTGTTTTTCTATCGTATCCAATTTCACCATTACGTCTTCTATAAGAGCGGACAGATTCAGATCCGACACACCTGCCACCAGATTATCACACTTATTGACGGGCAGCAAAATTCTGACGGCATCGGCCTGCCCCACGGCTACTGCCATACTGGGCGTCACTTCGCCAAACAATGCATCCGCAATGACAATGCCGATGGGCCCCACGATCACATCTGCCTTTTTGCAGGCAACCAGCACGGGATTTTCCCCCGTAGAAGCCTGATGGGCTCCCGCCTTCAGCATGGCCGCCGTAGCGATGGCATTGGTGCCAACTGCAAGGATCTTTACCCCTTTGAAACGGCTCAGGATGGCCCTGATCAGCTGGCTGCCCAGCTGCCCCCCCTGTCCGTCGATCACTAAAATATGCATACGCTTCCTCTTTTCTATGGTATCTCCAAGCTTTTTCGGAAAGAGTTATGTTTCGATTTCGCCAAATTCTCTTTCCATATTGACCGCACTCATGTCGTACTCTCTGATTCCTTCGGTGGGGTCATCTGTCAGGGCCGTACGGCTGAAATCATTGACACGCTGAATCCCCTTTGCGTCATGGAAAATAGACGCTGCGCCGTTGGTGCAGCCACCCTTGCAGGCCATGCCTTCGATCAGATTGCCGTCCAGCTTGCCAAAGGAAGCCAGCTTCATGGCACGGACACATTCCTCGATGCCGTTGCAGCGAACGGGTTTGATCTCCACATCCACGCCTTCCAGCTTTGCCACACGGCGAACGCTTTCCGCCACACCGCCGGTTCTGGCAAAGATACGGCCATAGGAAGAAGGTTCCCCTGCAGAAATTTCAGGCAGTTTATCCAGTTCCGCGCCTTTTGCATCCAGCAGTGAGCGCAGTTCTTCAAAGGTCATCACATAATCGATGGCATCTCTGATTTCAGGCTGCTTCACTTCTACCTTTTTCGCGGTACAGGGGCCAATAAAGATGACCCTTGCCTTGGGGTCTTTCGCACGGATGGCCCTGCCCATGGCTACCATGGGAGAAACCACTGTGGAAACATGATCCACCAGTTCGGGGTGATTTCTTCTGACATACTCTACAAAAGCGGGACAGCAGGAGGTTGTTTTCCATTTCTTTTCTTCGATGGTTTTCACAAATTCTTCTGTTTCCGCCAGAGCAACCATATCGCCGGCAATAGCCGCTTCCACCACTTTATAAAAGCCCAGCTCCTTGATGCCGGCAAACACCTGCCCCACTTCCACACCGCCAAACTGGCTGGCAACGGCAGGGGCAACCACGGCGTAAACGTGATAATTCGTATTATTGAAGGAATCTCTCAAAAGACTCAAGATATTCATGACATAAGATTTATCCACGATAGCACCAAAGGGACACTGATGCACGCAGGAACCGCAGGAAATGCATTTTTCATGGTCGATCATGGCTTTTCTGTTTTCATCGATCTTTACGGCATCCACAGGGCAGGCGCGCATACAGGGACGCATGACCTCACTGATGGCACCGAAGGGGCAAACGGCTTTGCACTTGCCGCACTCGATACAAAGTTCCTGATTGATATAAGCTCTGTGGTTCACAATGGAAATGGCACCTCTGGGGCAAACCTCCTGACATTTATGGCCCAGACAGCCGCGGCAGGAATCGCTGACCACAAAACGATCCAGAGGACATTCGTCACAGGCTGCATCCAGCACATTGATGACACGGTTGTCCTTGGTGGGTTCCAGAATCAGATGCACACGGTCTTCGATAATCTTACGTTCATTATAAATGCAGCAGCGGAAAGATGCCTTGGGGCCGGGGATAATCGCTTCCGCGATATCTCTTTCCAAAAAAGGGCCTTTTTCCAGCGCACCCTGAAAGAAGCGGTAAGCCACTTCTTTATTTACCAGATATTTGATGTATTGTACGTTGCTTTCAAAATGATTCATCTCTTTTCCTTTCATAGCAGTCAATCTGTTCTTTTTCTTTTGCATAAAATCTTGCTGTGTTTGAAAAATATACCATTTTTTATGTTTGGATTCAACCTTTTTTCTGCACAAAAAAGCACCCCAAAAGGGTGCTTTCTGTTCAGTATTTTCATGTTTTCGTTTTTTCAATCTATTTCAAATCATCTTCTTCAGTTCCTGATACACCCTGCCGATGGGCAGGCCAACCACGTTATAATAATCCCCTTCGATGCCTTTCACATGAACGGCAAAATCCCCCTGAATGCCATAGGCACCGGCCTTGTCCATGGGGTCTCCGCTTTCGATATAAGCCACGATATCCTGTTGGGAAATGGGATACAGATACACATCGGTTTTTTCTGCAAAGGTAATGGTTTCCGCCTTTTCCCCCGTGCGGATGATGGTCACGCCGGTATAGACCTGATGGCAGTCATCAGAGATCATATCCAGCATGCGGAACGCATCTTCCCTGTCCTTGGGCTTGCCCATGATACGATCCCCTTTGGCAACAATGGTATCTGCGCCGATGATGATACAGTCCTCTGTCTGCTGTTCCGCAATTTCCTTTGCCTTCTGCAAAGAAAGCTCCATCACCACTTCCGCAGGAATGGTTTTTGTGATGGTTTCTTCCCCTTTGGCGGGAATAATATCAAATGCCAGCCCTGTTTTTGCCAGCAGCTCCTTTCTTCTGGGAGAGGCCGAAGCCAGAATCAGTTTCATAGTTTCCTCCTTGTTTTTCGAAAATCCTTTCATTCATTATAGCATAAAAGAAAAACGGCTACACCCTTTTCGGTATAGCCACAGAAATTCTTTTTCCGATACAGAAACAGCTCCTGATTTTCAGCCAATCTGTACCCACTGTAACCCGCTTCCATCCAGCTTTTCCCCCATCAGCTCCAGCTTTTGGATACAATAGTTATCATAGCTCTTCCAATAATAGACCCTCTGTTCCAGATCACAGCAGGAGCTGTAAATCGTCATTTCATACCTGCCCTTTCCCAGATGGACGCAGCCCCGTTGCTGTTCCACCGCCCCAAGGATATGGAAAAACTGGCTGACATCCCCCTTTTCCTCCGAAAGGGAATGGCTTCTGACAAAAGCCGCACGGATAAAGCGGGACACAGAGCTAAGATCCCCCGGCAGACCCAAAGCTCCCATACCACGGCTAAAGGGTTTCAGGTCAATTTTTTCAGAAAAGCGATTTTCCGGTTCCTCCGCTGTCAGATTCAGATATTGGTTCAGATTTTCCAGATGAAAGGGAAAGGGGGGATTATTGGTCAAAACCCCCATGGGATTTTCATACACATGGAGCCCATCGGCGGTCGATTCCACTACGATGGAACGCTCCCTGTCGGCAATCATCCAATGGAGGGGAGCAGGTGGCAGAGCTTCGCTGAAAGAAACATCCGTCAGATTCAGGCGAAGCAAAATTTTTTCCGCCTCCGAAACAGAGCTGCACTGTCCCAGCACCCATGGGATAAATCCCCAGCTGGGAATATTCTCCTTCCCCGCCACCGGCTGATGATACACAGCATTCCCCCCAAACAAAAGCCCTGCCATGGCCAATCTCTTCTCATTCATGGCATCGTAATACAACGGATAATTTTCCGAAACATGGGCTATGCCGATGATGGCATAATGTTTTTGCAACGCCTGCCCTTCGGGAAAAAGAAAGGGAAATGCCCGCTGGGTGATGACCACACTTTCTCCAAAGGAACAATCATAATCCAGATTTCTGCCGAAATATCGCTGTTTATAAGCCACTGCCGTACACATAAAAAAACCTCCTTTTGGGTTATCTTTCCCAAAAGAAGGTTTCTTATCAAATCTTTCCTTAAAACTTGTATGTAATTGCGAAGGACACCGCCCCCGTTTCAGGAGGGGCAATGATGCCGGGAGACAGATAGAAGGCAATGCCATCTTCCGTCAGATAAAAATCTACCTGATCCAGATTTTTTTCCAGTTTCTTTTCCACATTGCTGTAAAATACATCAGGATCTTTCTCTGCCAGTGTCAGGAAAGACACCGTCCAGAGGTATTCCAGATCTTCTCTGGAGTCGGAAACCAGATCCTTCAGGCCCACTTCCCTGCCCGTGGTCAAATCATAGGTATGGGAGAAATACTGTACAGATTCCTCCGCCCCATCATAAGAAGATACCGCCGCCAGGAAGGATGCATAGCCATCCTGTTCTCTCATCAGGGTATAAGTACCCATATAATAGTAAGGGCGGAAGCCATTGGGATTTTCTGCATACTCCCGCAAGGCTTTCTCACTATAGGCCTGCAGGAAGCCTTCCCCCTGACCATAAGTCTCATTGGCCATATCTCCATTGATGGATGTTCTGCCGCTGCCCGCAGTCACTTCATCACACCGCAGTTCTACATTCAGCACCACTGTGCCATCGGGAGCTGTCACTCTGGAAGCGTAGCCGCCGCTCATGGGCGTATCCTGCCCTGTATTGGAAGGCGGTGTTTCCGGTTTCGTCACCGGCGTATTTCCTGCGGAAGTAATATTCACCATATAGTCGATGCCATCCCAAGCCACATCACAGCCGAGGCTTTCCGCCACAGCCCGCAGAGGCACCAGTGTGCGGTCATTGATGATCTGGGCAGGAACGGGCATGGTATAGGTCAGCTTTCCGTTTTTATACAATTCCGCCTTACCGATCCGGAACAAAATCACATCCGTTCCATGGACTGCCGTTACGCTCTGGCTGGGTTCATCCCAGAAAACCTCCGCATCCAACGCTTCAAAAATACGGCGCATGGGAACCAGTGTACGGTCATCTTTGATGATGGGCTGCTGGTCAAAATTTACCTGTACCCCATCCACAAAAACCGTGATGGGCGGATGGGCAAAGGCAGGCACGCAAAGCAACAGCGATGCCAGAAGCCCCAACAGTAATTTTTTCATAACCTTCACCAGTCCATTATTTGTTATTTTTCAGATATTCTTCTGCATGTTTTGCTGCCAGACCGGCACATTCTGTAATCATGGCCATGCAGTTTTTCTTTCTTGCCTTGCCTTCCCATTCTCCATGGGGGTTGGACAGTTCGGAGCAGATCAGTGTGCCGTATTTTTCTTCCATTTCATGAACCATTTTGCCAACAACGGGATAAATCCCCTGCTGCAATTCCTGCACACGTTCTGCCATGGTTTCCTTATCCATGGGATTTTCTCTGCCCACGATAGAGCTCAGAGCCATAACTGCACCGGTGATGGCACCGCAGGTATTTTTTGTATGGCCCATACCGCCGCCGAAAGCCGTTGCCAGTTTCACCGCTTCCTTGGGCAGACCTGTCTCAAAATTGTTCAGGAATGCTGTCATCACACATTCGGAGCAATTCAGACCGTTTCTGAAACAGCCCTTTGCATCTTCCTGTACTTTTTCCACTACTGTCAGTTCTTTATTTTCTTCCATGATATATACCTCCTTATAAATGGGTGATTTCGATAAATTTCTACAAATATCATATTACCACAGTCGGAGAAAAAAGAAAACCGCACAAATTCTTAAATTTTTGCAAGGAAAAAGGCACTCCTTCCGGAGTGCCTTTTGAGTGCAATTGAAAACGCAAAACTCAATTTATATGTAAAATTGAATTATTTGCCGCCTTTTGCTTTGTAAGCTTCGATACCTTTGCCCAGCAGTTCGATTGCTCTAGCCAGATCTTCAGCTTTCAGGATGTAAGCGATACGCAGTTCGTTTTTGCCCAGACCGGGTGTAGCATAGAAGCCTTCAGCGGGAGCGTACATTACTGTTTCGTTGTTGTCTCTGAATTCGTTCAGCAGGAACAGCAGCAGGTCTTCTGTGGATTCAACGGGCATTTTAGCTGTGATATAGAAAGCACCACCAGGGCATTCACATACAACGCCGGGGATTTTCTTCAGAGCTTCGAATGCAACGTTTCTTCTGTGTTCATATTCAGCTTTTACATCAACAAAGAAGTCTGCGGGCAGTTTGTACATTGCTGTAGCACCAACCATGTCCAGTGTGGGAACGCACAGACGACCCATAGCGATTTTGTAAACCTGAGCCATGTATTCTTTGTTTTTGCAAACCAGGCAACCGATACGAGCGCCGCAAGCGGAGAATCTCTTGGAAACGGAGTCGATGATGATTACTCTGTCTTCGATGTCAGCCAGCTGACCGAAGGATGTCATTTCTCTGCCATCGTAAGCGAATTCTCTGTAAACTTCGTCAGCCAGGATCCACAGATCATGTTCTTTTGCGAAGTCAGCGATTACTCTCATGTCTTCTCTGGACAGGATGCAGCCTGTGGGGTTACCAGGGTTAACGATGGAGATCATTTTTGTTTTGTCTGTTACTGCTGCTTCCAGTCTTTCTCTGATAGCGTATTTGTAACCTTCTTCAGCGTATGTTGTGATGGGTTTGATCACGCCATCAGCAGCCTGAATGAATGTCAGGTAGTTTGTGTAGTAAGGTTCGGGAACGATGATTTCATCGCCGGGGTTGATGATGGACAGGAATACCAGTGTCAGAGCTTCGGAACCACCGGATGTGATCAGAACGTCATTTCTTTCCAGGTTCATATCGAATCTCTTGAAGTAGTCAACGATAGCATCCTGCAGTTCGGGCAGACCCCAGGAACCAGCATATGCCAGAACTTTCTGGTCGAAGCCTTTTACTGCTTCCCAGAATACGGAAGGTGTTTCGATATCGGGCTGACCAATGTTCAGGTGATAGATTTTAACGCCTTCTGCTTTAGCAGCATCAGCCATAGGGTTGAATTTTCTGATAGGGGAGTTCTGCATTGCCTGCACTCTGTCGGAAATTCTCATGTTTTTCACTTCTCCTTTTAGATCTTAATTTTGTAAGTTTGAAGAACTGCGTACTTCTTGGAGGGATTCTTTCCCCTTGCACTGCAAGATAAATGCATTACTCTGAAAAATATTTCAGTACATATCCAAAATCACAATGACTGTAGGAAAATCCCCATCCAAATACACTCTTAGTATAACACTTTTCCTGAGAAAGGCAATAGGTACTGTGAATTTTTCTACAATCTCCTATATTTTTGTGTAGTTTTTCATACATTTTTGCTTTTCACCAACGATTTACCCAAAGGGTTTTTTCCAAACAAAACGAGAAAAGACTAAAAAATAGTTCATTTTGGTCTTTTCCTGTCCCATAGATTATTTTTTTCCACACAAAAATAAAAATCTTACAATTTTTCTCTTACTTTTTCTGTTCCAATTTGTTTCCTTCTTACAGAGCAGACAAAAAAATTTTTCAGTCCATTTTTGATAAAAAATTCTGATAAAAAAAGCCCTGTCTTCAGACAGAGCTCTTTTTATCCATCAGAACAGGAATCTTTCCCTTGCTTCCTACCGACAGCCCCAGTACATTGGCAATGTCTCTGGTTTTCAGATAGGTTATACCGTCCTTACGGATCATTTCCACCGTATATTTTTTATCACGATAAATGATTGGTTCTTTCGTTACCATTTCTTCCTCCTTATACACAATATCCTTCAGCAAAAACCAGTGGGTGAAGGGGCTGTTTTTCACAGAAGCGATACGCACACCATAGCGGCTGCCGTCGGCGGCAATATATTTTCCCCCTCCCAGATAAATACCGATATGCCCCTTGCACCAGACCGCTGCCCCGACCGGAGCCTGATTGATTGTGGAAATGGGAAATACCTCCGCTGCCGTGTCATGATATCCCTGGGAATTTCGATAGATCCCCGTTCCCCATGAAATCAGTCCGCTGCAGTCCACACAGACCCGCCCGATCTTCTTTCTGTCGCTTTCCCAAATCAAAGGCCCAAATAAAATTTTCAGCTGTTCATATTTTTTTGCTGTCAACACATCCCCTTTCATACCGTACACATAGGGTGTGCCCAGCTTGCTTTTTGCAAAATCTACCAAGGTAAGGTTATTCATTCTTCTCCTCCTCTCTGCCGTTCCAACTCTCCTTTCTGATACTGGGTGCCGAAATAAAAGGCAATTACCACAGAAAAAATATTCAGAAACTGCTCCCCGCTGATGCGGTCATAAATGGAAAGCATGGAAAAAACCACTGTCAGGATGATAGTCACAATGCTTTTTACCGTCAAAAGATTTTGTATCGTGATCTTCTGTTCCATATTCATACCCTTTCCCCCTCTCTGCGCTTTTGTCTTTCTTCCGCCCTTCTGTCCTGCTGTTCTGTCCATCGTTTAAAAATCGTCATGATCCCGCAGATGCCCAGCTCTGTGCCGAATACCCGCAGGGCACTGTCTACGATGGCGGCACTGTCTGTACCATTGCCTGCCTGCAGCATCCCCCAGATGACCACCGTTGTGCAGAACAGAAGAGAAAACAGCACGATGGCTGTCATCATAGACGGTAATGTGATTTTTCTTTTCATTTTTCTTCCCCCTTTCTTTTTCCACAGGCTCAGTCATGAGCCGATTTGTTCAGATGTTTTTCCAGTCTTTGATAAGCGTCACTGACGTTGCCATTTGCCCCCAGCTGCTTCAGCCCGTCCAGCGTTGCTAACAACCCATAACACATGATGCACTGCTCTTTTTTGATGTTTTCGATCTCTGCCTCCTGCAGCTTCTGCTGCTCCATCCAGCGAAAGCTTTTGTAAAGCACAGTGCCGATGGCCCCAAACGCACCGAGAACCGTAGCCAGACGGATGATAAAATCCGTGTCGATAAACATAAATTCCCCCCTTTCTTTTTGTATATCATAAAGGAAGTGAAATCTCAGAAAGTCTCAATTTTTCTGGCATAAAAAAAGACGTCCAAAGACGTCAGAAAATAAACCCCGCGCAAGGCTTCAAATCTTTCCGTATAACAAAAAAGGAACTATCTTTTGATAGTTCCTTTTACACGGAGATGGAGGGATTTGAACCCTCGCGCCGGTTACCCGACCTATACCCTTAGCAGGGGCACCTCTTCAGCCTCTTGAGTACATCTCCACAAAATGCCTACTGCAGGAGTTATTTTACCATAAGTCAAGTATGTTGTCAAACATTTTTTATTGTAAATCTAAGGAATTCTTTCGACAAAAATAAAGACCCTCGCTTTAGGTGCTTCCTCATAGGAAAACATAGAATAACTGAAATAGATGATTTTGGCGGATATGCGGAAGGCTTCCGCAGGCACCCTTTGACTTAGGTTGTCAAGGAAGCCTGACAAAATAGCCGTAAAAATCAGTATTTCCAGAATTTATGGTTTCTTATCGGGAGGCAGCTTTAAATCGGTCTTTTTTAATTTATCTTTCAATTTAAACAAGTTTTCGACTTCAGATATTCATTCGGATTCCTTAAGAATTTTTTAGAAATATATTCCAAAATAATTCATAACCATCTGTTATAATTTGATTATAAAATTAACTTGAAACTAACCGAAAGTGAGGAATATATATGTTGACATCATTGGACTGGCTCATCATCGTTTTTGCAGGAATAATTTTAGTAAGCCTTATTGCTCTGGCACTTATGTTTTTACCTAAAAACAGATTCTTAAACAAATCAGCATTCTTATTTGCAGCCGTTATCGGAGTTGGCTTAGGTATTATAAATTATCTTTCA
>CALFPN010000149.1 GCA_937919015.1 uncultured Clostridia bacterium | reverse complement strand
CGCTGCCTACTGCAGCCAGAACTGCTCTTTTCAGAGGACCGCTGTTGGGGATGATGATTGTGTTGGGTTTCACGTTCAGCAGGTTGCCTTTGTCGTCTTTGAAATCCTGCATTGCTTCCTGTACTGCGTCCATTACAGCCACGCTGAATGCACCCTTGAACAGGTTACTCTGCAGCAGTTTTGTTCCCTGTGTTTTGCTGGGGTGCGCTTCGCTGAACATGGGCTTGCCATCCGCACAGGTGATGCCGTATGGCTTTTTGCCCCATGTCATTTTTGCCAGGTGGCCGCTTGCCAGCAGGGCTGCGCCGAACTGTTCTCTTGTTCTGCCATAGCTTGTTGTGAATCTCTTTGCCCCGTTTGTGATGTCGCCGATCTTGTGATCTTCGATTGCTTCCGCTGTGATGGAGAAGCCCAGTTTCCATGTGCTGGGTTCGATCACCTTGCAGAAACCTTCTTCGAAACTGTCCTGGGGTGTCGCGCCGTTTTCGCCTACATCCTGAAAGTTACCCAGGGCAGTCATTGTTGCGTATTTTTCCGCAAAGTTCTTTGTTTTGTCCATGTAAAAGATTTTGTCCAGCAGGCTGGTTTCTTCAAATGCTTCTACACCGGCGGTGATCATGCTTTTGATAGGCTCCTGGCTCTTACCGAATACGCTGTCGTTTACACCACTTGCCACAGAAAATGTAATACCACTCATGTTTTTCACTCCTTTTTTTGCAATAAAAAAAGAGCGACCCTTAATACTCCCACCGTGGAGTATCAAAAGCCGCTCTTAAGTTGTCTTGTATCTTCTCATTGTCTTAGTCGAAATAACCGCATACGGTGCCAGCTGCTTCGTCGATGTCTGTTACTCTGAACGCACCGTCTGTTGTCGCTGTCACTGTCAGCCCTGTTGCTCCCAGCTGAACTTTGGAACCAACTGCAGGTGCTTCTGTGTAGGGTACTTCGAATTTAGATGTATGCAGTACGGGCATAGCAGGAACCACTGTGCCGTCGCCAGGGCCCATGCAGATGTGTGTAGGTCTGGATGCAGCCGCACATTTTGTTGCTTTGCTTACAAATGTCAGTGCTTCGCCCAGTTCGTAAACCTCTCCTGCTGTCACGGGCAGATATTCGAAAGGCTCTACACCTGTGATCTGTCTGTCTTTTACTTTGAACATAGTTTCTCAACTCCTTTTATGATCGTTCTTAATCATTTTCATGATTTTTTCTATACATTTCAGCGATTTCTTCCATCGTTGCTTTGGGATAATAAATTCTGTATCCTTCCACAACGTCTGCAGGAATTTCGCCTTTTGCATTGCTTCCTTTGGTCTGTTTCAGATGGCTCTTGCTGTTCATCTGGTTCATTGCGCCCTGCTTTGCCGCCGCGTTCTGCTGCGCTCTGATCTTGTCTTTGTTTTTCAGCAGATAAGCGTCTGCAATCGTCAGGTTGGGGCTGTCTCTCCAGAATTCCAGAACTTTCAGCCCGTCAGGGTCGTTCATCATGGCCGCCACATCCGCAAATCCGCAGTCAGGATATTCTTTTTTCATGGCATCGAACTGATCGCGCATGAATTTGTTCGCCTGTTCCTGCTGCTGCTGTGCCAGCATCATCTTTGCCTGCTGCACTTCGGGCAGGTTCCCCACGATCTCGTTCAGCTGTTTCTGGTCAATGCCCATTTCCTGCAGCTGCTGTCTCTGCATATCGGCGTTGTATGCCGCCATGTATGCGTTCAGGTCTGCTTCGGATGTGATAGGCTTGCCGTTGTAGGGATTGATTTTCCCTTTGTACTGTTCTGCAATTCTTGCGTCAATGCGTCTCTGTGTTTCTGCTTCGATTGCCGCCTGC
>CALFPN010000148.1 GCA_937919015.1 uncultured Clostridia bacterium | reverse complement strand
CCGATGATTTCCCGGTGAAAGAAGCGAAAAAAACCCGAAAAACCGAGCAGCGGGCGGTGTTTTTGCTGCGCTGCGGCGAAAAACTGGCGCTGGAAAAACGCCCCTCCCGGGGACTTTTGGCAGGCCTCTGGCAGCTGCCCAATGTGGAAGGCGTCCTGACGGAAACACAGGCGGCGGCGCAGGCAGCACAGTGGGGCTGCGAGCCTCACGACCTGCTGTCGGGGCGGCAGAAAAAGCACATTTTCACCCACATCACCTGGGAGATGGAGGGCTTTGAACTGACCTGCGGCAGGGAAGACCCCCGCTTTGTGTGGGTCACGCCCGCCCAGCTGGAACAGGAATACGCACTGCCGACCGCATTCCGGCAGTTTTTGGAGGAATAGAGAGAAATGAAAGAACTTTGGAAGATGTTTTTCGCCTTTGCGCGCATCGGCGGACTGACCTTCGGCGGCGGCTATGCCATGCTGCCCATGCTGCAGAAGGAAGTCGTGGAAAAATATAAATGGGTGACGGAAGATGAAGTGCTGGACTATTATGCTATCGGTCAGTGTACCCCCGGCATTATTATGGTCAATACAGCTACCTTTGTGGGCTATAAGCAGAAGGGTGTCCCCGGCGCGGTTGCGGCCACCATCGGCGCGGTATTCCCTTCTGTGTGTATCGTGATGTTTATTGCAGCGGTGCTGAACAATTTTGCGGAACTGGCGGTGGTACAGCATGCCTTTGCAGGCATCCGTGTGGTGGTCAGCGTGCTGATTATCAACGCAGTCTACGGGCTCAGAAAAAAATCCATCGTGGATAAGCTCTGCGCGCTGATCGCAATTGCGGCCTTTGCGGTGTCTGTTTTTGCAGATATTTCTCCTGCCCTCATCGTTGTGGCAGCGGCGATCCTTGGCATCGCCATCTCCTGCGGAAGGGAGGCGAAGAAGGCATGATGGATATTCTGATCCTTGTGTTTGAGTTTTTCAAAATCGGTCTGTTTTCGATCGGTGGTGGTCTGGCAACATTACCCTTCCTGTATCGTCTGGCGGATAAATACCCTTGGTTTTCCGTCCATCAGATTCCGGATATGATCGCCATTTCCGAATCCACACCCGGCCCGTTGGGGGTCAATATGGCCACCTATACAGGCTTTCAGCACAGCGGTGTACTGGGCAGCATCTGTGCAACGGCAGGGCTGATCTTCCCTTCTGTTGTTATCATTATCCTTATATCGAAGATGCTGGAAAAATTCCGCAGCAATAAATATGTAAATTATGCCTTTTATGGCCTGCGTCCTGCGGTCATGGGGCTGATTGCGGCGGCAGGCTTTGGGGTTCTTATTGGGGCTTTGTTCCATTCCGCAACGCTGGAGGAACTGAATTTGGGGAATATTGGCAGAATGATCGGCGTGGAGGAATGTATCCTGTTTGCGGTATTGCTTTTTGCAACGAATAAGTGGAAAAAGCATCCGATTTTTTATATCGTACTCAGTGCGGTAGTGGGCATCGTTTTTGCCCTGTAACAATCATCAAGATTTCGTCCCTTCCATATCCTAGTAGAAAGAATGGAATGGGGGAATCCATATGAAACCGATACTATGGCTGATTCTCGTGGCAGGATACGGCTTTTTTACATGGGCAGCAGAAAAGCGAACCTTCGCAAAGGCTGCCCTTTGTTTTTGGGACGGCGGATATCTGGCCTTTCTTTGTTTTGCCCTTTTGCCCCATGTGATGGGCACAGAGCATTTTTTTCTATCTACAGCGGCGGCGGGTATGGGGGTTCTGGCGGGCCTTTGGCTGGAGCGCAGAAAAAAGATTCCTGTTTTCATCTTCTGTATCGTGACGGGGTGTCAGATTCTT
>CALFPN010000147.1 GCA_937919015.1 uncultured Clostridia bacterium | reverse complement strand
ACAGTATCTGTGGCAATTACTGATGACCGCAGTGCGGCAGAAGGTATGGCGAAAAAGAAAACCATTAAAATTGCTCCCTTTGAAGAAAATGCGGTTCAGACAGTGGTGGATATGTTTGTGATCCCTGCAAAAGCGCAGCATATGGATCTGGCGAAAAAATTTATGAATGATATCTGTGACCCGGAAGTAATGGCTGCGAATCTGGAAGAGTACCCTTATGCCTGTCCCAATGATGTAGCATTGATGCTGGCTTCTGAAGCATATCATGCTGCTCCGGAAAGAGACTTTGACTATAAGGAAAAAACTTTTCTGGTGAGAATGGTTGAGGATGCCCAGGAATTTTACGATAATTACGATCAGGAACTGAAAGCTGGAGAATAAGGGAACCCTAAGGTGCCTGCAGACAGTACAATCGAAATGGTCGATGGTGAAAAGTGCAGGCTGGCGGTCGGCGAACAGCAGTGGTACACTGGTTTCGTAATAAGAGAATATGAGGATGGTTTCTGAAAGAGAAGGAACCATCCTTTTTTGATGGCGCTTGAATAAAAGTGGGACGATTATTGTCCCGTTTTCTCTTGACAAATGCATGAGAAGTGGTATAATGCTCTTATCAAGGACAAATAATAAAAAATGTCCTTGTTAGAAATACATATTTTTGTTTGATGTGGAAATTATCAATACATTGACCCTTCTCATATGTTTTATCGGTAAAGCGGCTTTTCTTCAGAAAGGTCGCTTTATTCGTTTTAGAAATTGTTGGGAGAAGCCTTGTTTTTCGGAAACAGCAGCGGTATAATAAAGGTGCAACTGAATAAACAGCGGGGAGCTTGTGTGGCAGGCTGAGAGGAAGGCGAAACCTTCGACCCATATACCTGATTTGGATAATACCAACGTAGGAAAGCCTGTGTGACAAAGAATGTAAGGGAGTTACCAAATCAAAGGTAGCTCCCTTTCCTATTGTTGCAGATGGAGGTGAAAACATGGTAAAGATCAATGGTACGGAAGTAGATGCTGCCGGCAAAACTGTAGCGGAATATCTGGAAACAACAGAATATAATCCCAAACGCATTGCCGTAGAGCGAAACGGCTGGATCGTGCCCAAGGCAAAGTATGGAGAAACGGTTTTGCAGGACGGTGATAAGATTGAAGTTGTCAATTTTGTAGGGGGTGGCTGATTTGCGCTGTATTCCAACGAAGGAAGAAATGCAGCGAACACTGGAAGCAAGACATGGAATAACACTGCAGGAGAAGTTTGCAAACGGCACCGTTGCCATCTGCGGCTTAGGGGGCTTGGGCTCCAATATTGCCGTTTCTCTGGCAAGGGCAGGCGTTGGCAGATTGATTTTGATAGACTTTGATAAGGTGGATCTTTCCAACCTGCATCGGCAGCAATATAAGGCCCATCAGATTGGGCAATATAAAACAGAAGCACTGATGGAAAATCTGAAAGAAATAGCCCCTTATACGGATCTGATTACCCATACTGTCCGTATTACGGAGGAGAATCTGACAGATCTTCTGAAGGATGCAGATATCATCTGTGAAGCCTTTGATGATGCAGAAGCAAAAGCCATGTTGGTGAATGGTGTTTTAGAACAATTACATACGAAATATCTGATCGCTGCTTCCGGAATGGCAGGGCTTGGCTCAGCCAACAGTATCAAAACCAGAAAGGTCATGGAACGATTTTATTTGTGCGGAGATGGAGTCAGCGATGTTTCAGACGATATCGGTCTGGTTGCCCCTCGTGTGATGCTTTGTGCAGCCCATCAGGCACAGATGGTCCTTCGGATTCTTTCCGGTAAATATGAACCATAAAGAAAGAAGGAAAATTTTATGCAGAAAGAAGACAAACTCATCATCGGAGGACATGAATTCAACTCCAGATTTATCCTTGGCTCCGGTAAGTATTCTCTGAAACTGATCGAATCTGCGGTGAAGGATGCCGGTGCGGAAATCATTACGCTGGCAGTACGCCGGGCCAATACGAAGGAACAGGAAAACATTCTGGACTATATCCCCAAAAATGTTACACTCCTGCCCAATACCTCCGGTGCGAGAACCGCGGAAGAAGCTGTACGCATTGCCCGTCTGGCAAGGGAACTGGGCTGCGGTGATTTTGTAAAGGTTGAGATCATGCGAGACAGCAAATATCTGCTGCCGGATAACTATGAAACCATCAAGGCAACAGAAATTCTGGCAAATGAAGGCTTTATCGTCATGCCCTATATGTATCCCGACCTGAATGTAGCGAGAGATCTGGTAAATGCAGGTGCAGCAACGATTATGCCTCTGGCCTCTCCCATCGGCTCCAATAAAGGTCTGGCAACCAGAGAATTTATCCAGATTTTAGTAGATGAAATTGATCTGCCTATTATTGTTGACGCAGGCATCGGCAGACCTTCTCAGGCTTGCGAAGCCATGGAAATGGGCGCGGCGGCGATCATGGCGAATACAGCATTGGCAACCGCAGGCGATCTGCCTCTGATGGCAGCAGCATTCCGCCAGGCCATTGAAGCAGGTCGAAACGCATATCTTTCCGGTTTAGGCAGGGTTCTGGTCAGAGGTGCATCTGCATCCGATCCATTGACAGGCTTCCTGCATGACTAAGGGGGGGATGACTATGGAAAATCGTTTTTTTGTAGATTCTGAGTATCTTTCTCCTGAAATGCTAAAGCGTAAACATGAACTGGAAACCAATCCTGCAGCAAGGGCAAACCATATGGAATATATGCCCGGCATGGAAAAAATTGAGTCTGAAGTTTGTGAAAAAGTAATGAGCGAAATGCATGCGTATGATTATTCTCAGTATACAGCAAAGGATGTTCGTGCGGCATTGGATCATGCATCCTGTTCGATTGAAGATTTCAAAGCACTTCTTTCTCCGGCAGCGGAACCGTTTCTCGAAGAAATGGCACAGAAGGCAAGGCTGGAAACCAGTAAACATTTTGGCAATACCGTATATTTGTTTACACCTTTGTACATTGCCAATTACTGTGAGAACTACTGCGTTTACTGTGGCTTTAACTGCTATAACCATATCAAACGCATGAAGCTTTCTATGGAACAGATCGAAAAGGAAATGAAAGTCATTGCAGACAGCGGTATGGAAGAAATCTTGATCCTGACCGGTGAAAGCAGAGCCCAGAGTGATGTAAAGTACATCGGGGAAGCCTGCAAACTGGCAAGAAAGTATTTCCGTATGGTCGGTATTGAAATTTATCCCGTGAATACAGATGAATATCGTTATCTTCATGAATGTGGTGTAGACTATGTAACTGTTTTTCAGGAAACCTATGACACGAAGAAATATGAAACACTGCATCTGTTAGGGCATAAACGTGTGTGGCCGTATCGTTTTGATACACAGGAAAGAGCATTAAGAGGCGGTATGAGAGGCGTAGCCTTCTCTGCATTGCTGGGTCTTTCTGATTTCAGAAAAGACGCACTGGCCAGTGCTTTGCATGTGTATTACCTTCAGAGAAAATACCCCCACGCAGAAATGTCCTTATCCTGTCCCAGACTTCGCCCGATCATCAATAATGATAAGATCAATCCACTGGATGTAGGGGAAAAACAGCTGTGTCAGATCATCTGTGCATATCGTATTTTCCTGCCGTTTGTTGGGATTACGGTATCTTCCCGTGAAAGTGCGGCTTTTCGTAACGGTATCGTGAAAATTGCTGCAACAAAGGTATCTGCCGGTGTTTCTACGGGCATTGGTGACCATGAAAGCAAATATACCGGGAAGGAGGCAGACGGTACGGAAGGCGACGAGCAGTTTGAGATCGATGATGCCCGCAGCTTCGAAGAAATGTACGAAGATATGTCGGAGGAAGGTCTGCAGCCGGTACTGAATGATTATCTCTATGTCTGATATTTTATGTGTAACAAACAGAAGCCTCTGTGAAGATGCGTTTCTGCAGAGAGTAGAAGAAATCGCTGCAAATAGACCTAAAGGGATCATCCTGAGGGAAAAAGATTTGTCAGAAGAAGCATACAAAAGATTAGCGGAGAAAGTTTTATTTCTTTGTGAAAAATATAAAGTGCCCTGTATCCTGCATAGTTTTATAGATGCAGCCATAGAACTGGGGGCAGAAAATATTCATCTTCCCTTATATATTCTGCGGACGATGGATGAAGAAAAGAAAAAAAAGTTTAAACACATCGGTGCGTCCTGTCATTCGGCAGAGGAAGCAAAAGAGGCAGAACGACTGGGCTGTACTTATATCACAGCAGGACATGTCTTCGCAACAGACTGCAAGAAAGGGCTGGAGCCTCGCGGTCTGGATTTTCTGAAGCGTGTCTGTGAGAGTGTATCCATTCCGGTTTATGCCATTGGCGGAATTGGAAGGGAGAATATTCAATCTGTACGAGATGCCGGTGCAAAAGGTGCCTGCATCATGAGCGGACTGATGAGATGTAAAGATGTAAAAGAATATGTAAAGGCTTTGAAATAAAAGCATATTTGTTACAAGTAAATAGGTGTATTTCTGATCGTTTCCGCGAAGGAAACCGACCTGTGTGGCAGGAGGATAGAAGGGGAGCGCCTTGTATCCTGCAGAGATATAACAGCGATGGGAAGCCGTGTTCCGGCGTGAGAGGAAGCCATGAAGTTTCGACCGAATATTTTTCTGAATGATCCCCAAGGGGGAAAGTATACCATTCAGGGAGAACGCTGTTATGTCTGCGTTCTCCCTGAACGATAAAAAAGGAGACGAATAGAATGAAACACACTGATACGAGAAAATTATGCTTTGCCGGAATCCTCTGTGCAGTTGCAGTGGTCGGCAGTTTATTTTATATTCCCGTTTTCGGGAGCAAATGTGTCCCTGTACAACACATGGTGAATATTTTATGTGCTGTTATTTTAGGGCCTTTCTATGGGGTAAGCGTGGCTTTTTGTGCCAGCATTATCCGCAATCTTTTAGGGATTGGCAGTCTGATGGCATTCCCCGGCAGTATGTTTGGTGCGTTGCTGTGCGGGCTGGCCTTCTGGAAAAGCAAAAATATCCCCCTGACTTTAATTGCTGAAGTTTTTGGCACGGCAATCTTAGGCGGGCTTTGTGCCTATCCCATTGCCATCTTATTTATGGGAATGCAGGCAGGGGAGATTGCATTTTATGCCTATGTCGTTCCTTTCCTGATTTCTACTGCAGGTGGGGCGATCCTTTCAGCTGTTTTGCTGGGGGTTCTGAAAAATACAGGCATACTTGGAACATATAAATAAAGGAGGTAAGGGAAATGTTTCAGGAAATGTTGGAAAACGTGAGAAAGACCTGCCCATTGATTCATAATATCACAAATTATGTGACGGTAAATGACTGTGCCAATGTGCTGCTGGCCTGCGGCGGTTCTCCCATCATGGCTGATGATGCGGAGGAGGCGGAGGAGATCACATCCATCTGCGGCGGGTTAAATATCAATATCGGCACTTTGAACCAGCGTACCATCCCTGCCATGCAGAAAGCCGGCAAAAAGGCGAACGAGCTGGGGCATCCTGCGGTGCTGGACCCTGTTGGGGCAGGTGCCTCCAAACTGCGAACAGAAACAGCAAAGAACCTGATGGAAAACATACAGTTTACCGTTATTCGGGGGAATATTTCTGAAATCAAGGCTTTGGCTCTGGGCGAAGGCGGCGCAAGGGGGGTAGATGCCGATGTAGCGGATACAGTCACAAAAGAAAATCTTGCACAGGCGGTGGCTTTTGCAAAAGAATTTGCGAAAAAAACGGGAGCAGTGATTGCCATCACAGGGGCGATCGATATTGTGGCAAATGGAGAAAAAGCATATTGCATCTATAATGGACATCCGATGATGAGTACCATCACAGGAACCGGCTGTCAGCTTTCTGCTATCACGGCGGCCTATGTAACGGCCAATCCTGAAACACCCTTGGAAGCGGCGGCGGCCGCAGTTTGCCTGATGGGCGTCTGTGGGGAAAAGGCCCATGCCAGACTGACGGAACAGGACGGCAATGCCACATACAGAAATTATATCATCGATGCCATTTTCCGCCTGACGGGGGAAGAACTGGAAAACGCAGCAAACTATGATGTGTTCTAAGGAGAGAGATATATGAAATGTAAAGAAGAATATATGCGCCTGTATGCGGTGACAGACCGCATGTGGACAGGGAAGCAGACTTTGATGGAGCAGGTGGAGGATGCCCTGAAGGGCGGTGCCACCTGTGTGCAGCTGCGGGAAAAAGAGCTGGACGAGGAAGCTTTCCTGCAGGAAGCGGTGGAAATGAAGGCGTTGTGTGAAAAATATGGTGTCCCTTTCATCGTCAATGATAATGTGGAGATCGCAATCAAGTGTAAGGCCGACGGTATCCATGTGGGGCAGAGCGACATGGAGGCAGGTAATGTGCGTGCGCTGGTGGGAGAAGAGATGATCATCGGCGTTTCTACAAAAAATGTGGAACAGGCTTTGGCGGCAGTGAAGGCCGGGGCAGACTATCTGGGGGTAGGGGCCATGTTTACTACTTCCACAAAGCTGGATGCGGAAGATGTTTCCTTTGAAACAGCAAAGTCTATTTGTGATGCGGTGGATATTCCCGTGGTTGCCATCGGCGGCATCAGCAAGAAAAACATGCTGGAGCTGAAGGGGACGGATGTAGACGGCGTGGCACTGGTTTCTGCCATTTTCAGTGCGGAGGATATCGAACAGGAATGTAAGGAATTGCGCCTGCTTTCCGAAGCCATGGTGCGTCCGGAGAAAAAAGCGGTGCTCTCCATTGCAGGCAGTGACTGCAGCGGCGGCGCAGGGATTCAGGCAGACCTGAAGACCATGACCATGAACGGCGTTTACGCCATGAGTGCCATTACGGCCCTGACGGCTCAGAACACCACCGGCGTACAGGGGATCTTTGAAGTTTCTCCTGCATTTCTCGGCATGCAGATTGACAGCATCTTTACAGATATCCGTCCCGATGCCGTGAAGATCGGCATGGTTTCCTCTGTGGAGCTGATTCAAGTGATCGCGGAGAAACTGAAAGAATATCAGGCGGAAAATATCGTGGTCGATCCCGTGATGGTAGCCACCAGCGGTTCTTCCCTGATGAAGACCGATGCCGTTTCTGCGCTGGCGGAAAAGCTGCTGCCTCTGGCAGCGGTGGTGACACCCAATATTCCCGAAGCAGAGATCCTGTCCGAAATGAAAATCGAAAACGAAAAAGATATGGAACAGGCAGCGA
Organism: uncultured Clostridia bacterium; assembly: GCA_937919015.1. GTDB lineage: Bacteria > Bacillota > Clostridia > Lachnospirales > Anaerotignaceae > Anaerotignum_A. The sequence continues at coordinate 11,310 of CALFPN010000147.1, read as the reverse complement.
AGAAGATCGGCGATACCTATGGCTGTGCGGTTTTGGTGAAGGGCGGCCACAGCATCAACGATGCCAATGACCTGCTGTATCATCATGGTGTGAATCAATGGTTTTACGGCAAACGCATCCATAACCCCAATACCCATGGCACGGGCTGTACCCTTTCCAGTGCCATTGCCGCTAATCTGGCAAAAGGCGGTTCTTTGGCGGATGCGGTGCAGAAGGCAAAGGGATATATCTCCGGTGCGCTTTCTGCTATGCTGGATCTAGGGGCAGGCAGCGGCCCTATGGATCATGCCTTCGATTTGAAAAAGGAATACTGGAAATAAAAATCAGGATGAACTTCTATTCTGAAAAATAAGAAAATCTGAGCCGCGGAAACGCGGCTTTTTTCTTTGCGAAAATTTTATAAAAATTTTTTCATATTGTTGTTATAACAACATACTTGTTGTAAAAGCTGGGATATACTTTCTCTAAAAGCAAAGAAAGAAAAGTGTTTTCAGATAGAGTTTAAGGAGGAAATATGATGGAAAATCAAATGTTTTGTTATCAGTGTCAGGAAACTGCAGGCTGCAAAGGCTGCACAAGAATCGGTGTCTGTGGGAAAACACCCCAGGTAGCAGCCATGCAGGACTTGCTGGTTTATGTATCCAAGGGCATTTCTGCAGTGACCACGCAGTTGAGAAAAGAAGGAAAATCTGTGCCTGCGGAAGTGAACCACATGGTCACATTGAACCTGTTTATTACCATTACAAATGCAAATTTTGATGAAGAGATGATCTTTGCAAGAATTCTGGATACCCTGCGCTGCAAGGAAGAATTGCTGAAGCAGGTGGCAGATCAAGATGCACTGCCCGCAGCGGCATTCTGGTATGCGGAAGAAAAGACGGCATTGGAACAGAAAGCGGCGCAGGTGGGTGTACTTTCTACCCATGATGAAGATATCCGCAGTTTGAGGGAATTGATTACCTATGGTCTGAAGGGTCTGTCTGCTTACAGCAAGCATGCAAACGCTTTGCTGCAGCAGGATGAAGCAGTGGATGCCTTCCTGCAGAAAGCACTGGCGGCAACACTGGATGACAGCTTATCTGTGGCGGATCTGGTTGCACTGACCATGGAAGTAGGGAAATACGGTGTCAGCGGCATGGAACTTTTGGACAGAGCCAACACATCTTCCTATGGCAATCCTGAAATTACAAAAGTAAATATCGGCGTTGGCAAACGCCCCGGTATTCTGGTTTCCGGCCACGATCTGCGCGATCTGGAAATGCTGCTGGAACAGTCCAAAGATAGTGGTGTGGATATCTATACCCATTCTGAAATGCTGCCTGCCCACTATTATCCTGCCTTCAAAAAATATGACCACTTCTTCGGCAACTATGGCAATGCTTGGTGGAAACAGAAAGAGGAATTTGAGTCCTTCAACGGCCCTATCCTGATGACAACCAACTGTATCGTTCCCCCTAAGGACAGCTACAAAGACCGTATGTATACCACAGGTGCGGCTGGTTTCCCCGGCTGTAAACATATTGCAGGCGATATCGGCGAAGAAAAGGATTTCTCTGCCATCATCGAACATGCAAAACAGTGCGCAGCCCCTCAGGAAATCGAAACAGGCGAGATCATCGGCGGCTTTGCCCATGCACAGGTGCTGGCACTGGCGGATAAAGTGGTGGATGCCGTAAAATCCGGTGCCATCAAAAAATTTGTTGTCATGGCCGGCTGTGACGGCAGAATGAAGAGCCGTGACTACTACACAGACTTTGCCAAAGCTCTGCCGCAGGATACAGTCATCCTGACTGCCGGCTGTGCGAAGTATAAATATAACAAACTGCCTCTGGGCGAGATCGGCGGCATCCCCCGTGTGCTGGATGCGGGCCAGTGCAATGACTCCTATTCTCTGGCAGTCATCGCGCTGAAACTGAAGGAAGTATTCGGTCTGGAAGATATTAACGACCTGCCTATCATTTACAACATTGCATGGTACGAACAGAAAGCAGTCATCGTTCTGCTGTCCCTGTTGTATCTGGGCGTGAAGAATATTCATCTGGGCCCTACACTGCCTGCTTTCCTCAGCCCCAATGTGGCAAAGGTGCTGGTGGATAATTTCGGCATCGGCGGCATTACAACGGTAGAAGAAGATATGAAACTGTTCTTCGGCGAAAATGCATAAAGAAAAGATTCCCCCGTTTTTACGGGGGATTTTTTTATGGAAGAAAGGGGAAAAGTTGCATAAAGTGTATAAAAATAGTATAATTTTAAAATACAAATGTTTTTGACAAAAGAACAGAGCGGAGGGAAGCCTATGTTTTTGGATAACAATATTTATTTGGGTCTGGCTGAGGAAGAAAGAGTATTTCTTCCCTTAAATATGGCGAACCGCCATGGTCTGATCGCCGGTGCCAGCGGCACAGGCAAGACCATCACCATGAAGGTGATGGCAGAATCCTTTTCCGATGCAGGGGTATCTGTGTTTCTTTGCGACGCCAAAGGGGACGTTTCCGGTCTGTGTGCCCCCGGCAAGCAGTCGGAAAGCATGGAAAAGCGGATCGACAAATTCGGCATCAGAGATTCCTTTGCATATAAAGGTTATCCTGTTACGTTCTGGGATATTTATCAGGAGAAGGGACATCCTGTGCGCATCACGGTTTCCGATATGGGGCCCGATCTGCTGGCCCGTATTCTGGATCTGACCCCTGCCCAGGAAGGTGTCATGAATATTATTTTCCGCATTGCCGATGACAAGGGGCTGAAACTGATCGATCTGAAAGACCTCAGAGCCATGGTGAGCTTCGTGGATGAGCATAAAAAAGAATTTGCAGTGGAATACGGCAATATCACCACCCAGTCTCTGGGCGGTATCTCCCGTGCATTGCTGCCGCTGGAGGATCAGGGCGGCGAACTGTTCTTTGGGGAACCCGATTTGGATATCATGGATTGGATGCGCTGTGATGAAAACGGCAGGGGGATGGTGAATATCCTTGACTGCGTGAAACTGATGCAGAACCCCAAGCTGTATTCCAGCTTCCTTTTGTGGATGCTGTCCGAACTGTTTGAAACCCTGCCCGAAGAAGGGGATATGGAGAAGCCGAAGCTGGTATTTTTCTTCGACGAAGCCCATATGCTGTTCTCTGATGCGCCGAAAGCATTGGTGCAGAAGGTGGAACAGGTGGTAAAACTGATCCGTTCCAAAGGGGGCGGCATTTATTTTGTGACCCAGAGCCCCGGTGATATCCCTGATTCCGTTCTGGCTCAGCTGAGCCATCGTGTGCAGCACGCCCTGCGTGCCTATACCCCTGGGGAAAGAAAGGCGGTGCGCGTGGCTGCCCAGTCCTTCCGCGAAAATCCCGCTTTCAAGACAGAAGATTTGATCTGTGAGCTGGGCGTTGGCAAAGCATTGGTTTCCTGCCTGAATGAGGAAGGTATGCCCCAGATGGTGCAGCATACCTCTATCATCTGCCCTCAGAGCTTGATGGCGGCGGCCGATGAAGCGTCCAGAAGTGCAGCCCTGATGAAGGATGGCATGGAAAAATACGATGAAACGGTAGATAATGCATCCGCTTACGAAGTGCTGACGGAAAAAGCCGCTAAGGAGGAACAGGCAGAGGCCGAAGCGGCAGCAGCGGAAAAGACAGCCAAGGAAGAAGAAAAACGTTTGGCGAAGGAAGAAAAAGAACGGGAAAAAGCCGAACTGAAGCGGCAGAAGGAACTGGAAAGACAGGAAGAAAAGAGACGCAAGGCGGCGGAAAAACGCAAAGAGAAGATCCAGAAGGAACTGATGGATGTGGGCGTGAAGGCTCTGAAGAGAGGGTTGCTGAACACACTTTTGAAAAAGAGATAAGAAAGAAGCGGTGCAAAAATGCACCGCTTTTTGTGCGTTATTGGTAAACATTGTAAAATATATGTGAGGTATCAAATAAAATAATGTACAAAATGAGGGGGTTTTGTTGTGATTTTTCGAAAATAATGTTATAATTATACAAACTATGTCCAAATTCATTTGAAACAAGGAAGATTAAAGAAGGTGTGGAATCAAAATGAGTGAACCCATTATCGTTTTAGAAGGGGTAGAAAAGAGATTCGGCAGCAATCTGGTCGTAAAAAATCTCGATCTTGAAGTTGCAGAAGGCGAATTTCTGACGCTGCTGGGCCCTTCCGGCTGCGGAAAAACAACAACGCTGCGTATGATCGCAGGCTTCGAAGAAGCGTCCGCAGGCATCATCAAGGTAGAAGGCGAAAGAGTCGAAAACAAAGAACCCTTTGAAAGAAACGTAAATACCGTGTTCCAGAACTATGCACTGTTCCCCCATATGACAGTGTTCAACAATATTGCCTATGGTCTGACCATCAAAAAAGTGCCCAAGGCTGAAATCAATGAACGTGTAACAGAAATGCTGAAAATGGTGCAGATGGAGCCCTATGCAAAAAGAAAGCCCGATGAACTTTCCGGCGGTCAGAAGCAGCGTGTGGCCATTGCCCGTGCGCTGGTAAACAGACCAAAAGTGCTTTTGCTGGACGAACCGTTGGGGGCACTGGACTTAAAACTGCGGAAACAGATGCAGATCGAGCTGAAACGTCTGCAGAAAAAACTGGGTATTACATTCATCTATGTTACCCATGACCAGGAAGAAGCCCTGACTATGAGCGACCGTATCGCCGTGATGCATGGCGGTGTGCTGGAGCAGCTGGATGTGCCTACGGGAATCTATGAACATCCCAAGACAAGATTTGTAGCCGGCTTCATTGGTGAATCCAATATTTTCGACGGTAGGGTCGTTGCCAAAGACGGCGATTTGCTGACGGTAGAAACGGCGGAAGGTAATCTGCAGGTGGTTGGCCCCGATTTTGCCGTTGGGGAAGAAATGCATGTTTCTATCCGTCCCGAATATCTGGAGATTTCCACAACGCCTGTGGCAGGCTTTACACTGGAAGGCAAGATCAAAGACTTCATTTATCAGGGCTCTGTGGTAAAAACTGCCGTAGACCTGAAGGGCGGCATGGAAGTGAAATATTCCAGATTTGAACAGGATCAGGCCGTTTCCGAAGGGGAACAGGTATATGTATGCTGGAAGCCCGAAAAAGCAGTTGCGATCAAGAAATTTGAGCAGGGGGCGGTTTGATGAGTAGTGCAAATCAGGCGGCAATGCCCAAGAAAAAGAACCTGCTGCCCAAAATGGCAATGGCAGGCCCCGTTTCTCTGTGGATGATCCTTTTTGTGACCATCCCTCTGCTGTATATCATTTTCATCAGCTTTATGTCCAGAGGTGTCTTTGGTGACGTTGTGTATACCCCTACAGCGGAAAGCTATACGACCATCCTTGACCCTACATACTTCAAGGTTATCATCAAATCCTTGCAGGCGGCGGGGATTACGACACTGCTGTGTATCCTCATCGGGTATCCCTTTGCCTATATCATTGCAAGAAAGCCCAAGGATACGGCGGCAAAGATGATTACCCTCTTGATGATTCCTTTCTGGACAAACTCTCTGATGCGTCTGAATGCATGGCTGCTGCTGTTCCAGACCAGCGGCCCTGTGAATAACTTTCTGGTAAACTTCGGTTTTGTGGATAAGCCCATCAGCTTTATCTATACCGATGAACTGGTGCTGATCGGTCTGATCACCAATATGCTTCCTTTTGCTGTGCTGCCCTTGTACAGCACCATCGAAAAGCTGGAAAAATCCCTGCTGGAAGCATCTGCAGATTTGGGGGCCAATGCCAGAACAACATTTATGAAAGTCACACTGCCCATCACATTCCCCGGCATTTTTGCGGCGATCATTCTGGTATTTATTCCCTCTCTGGGTATTTACACCGTAACGGATATGTTGGGCGGTGGTAAGGTTATGTATATCGGTAACATTATCAAAAATCAGTTTGGTGCCATCAGAAACTGGCCCTTGGGCGCGGCCCTGTCCGTGCTGCTGATTTTGGTTACCATGCTGCTCATCTTCATTTATACGAGATTTGCAAAGATCGAAGATATGGAGGTGGTGTAAATGGCAGCATTGACAAGAAGAGCGAAAAAAGAAAGAACCTATCGGATCCTCACCGATATCTATGCCTTTCTGGTATATGCCATCCTGTACATCCCCGTTGCGGTCATGATGGCCTTCTCCTTCAATGACCAGAGATATAACTATTATTGGAATGGCTTTACAACAGAATGGTACGGAAAACTGTTTTCCAACCATGCGCTGATCGACAGTTTGTGGTATACTATCATCATTGCGGTGCTGAGTACCATCATCTCTGTTTTCATCGGCACCATCGGTGCCCTTGGCCTGAAAAAATATGAATTCAAAGGGAAAAAACTGGTAAACAATATGCTGTATATTCCCATTATCGTGCCGGAAATCGTGCTGGCCGTAGCCCTTCTGATTATTTTTATCAAACTGGGCTTTTCTCTGGGCATGGGCAGCATCCTGATCGGTCATTGTACCTTCTGCATCCCTTATGCAGTGGTTACCATCAAAGGCCGTATCAGTGGCGATAATGACACTTTGGAAGAAGCATCCATGGACCTTGGTGCAAACCGCGTTCAGACATTCCTGCGTGTCACACTGCCTTCCATTTTCCCCGGCGTTATGAGTGCGGCGTTCCTTTCCTTTACGCTGTCCTTCGATGACGTTGTTATGAGTAATATGCTGGCGGGCGCAAGACAGTCCACACTGCCTGTTCTCATCCTGTCAATGAATAAGTCCGGGATCACACCTGACGTAAATGCATTGACCACAATCATGGTTCTGGTCATCGTTACTGCGATGATTTTGAATAACATCATTCAAAGCTCTTTCAAGAAGAAAAAGGGTAAACATTAAAAGGGAGGTTTTCATTATGAAAAAACTTTTAGCACTGCTGCTGACCGGCGCAATGGTTTTCTCTGTTGCAGCTTGCGGCGGTTCCGACGCACCTGCAGATGATGCAAACGCAGAAGCTAGTACAGAACTGAACATTTATATGTGGCAGCAGTACATTTCTGACGAACTGATCGCAAACTTTGAAGCAGAAAACAACTGTACCGTAAATCTGTCCTACATGAGTGACAATGCGGATGCGATCAACAAACTGACAGCCGGCGGCGGCGAAGAGTACGACCTGATTATGACATGTGACGCTTACATGGAATCCCTGATCGCAGGTGGCTATGTAGAAGAAATCAATCTGGACAATGTGCCCAACTCCTCTAACATCAATGATGCTTACTGGGTATCCAAAGGCTACTGCGTACCTTATCTGATGAACTACATCTATGTAGTATATGATTCTGCTACATGCCCTATCGAAATCAAAGGTTACAACGATCTGCTGGATCCCGCGCTGAAAGGCCAGATTTCCACAATCGACGGTGCAAGAAACCTGTTCCCTATGGCTCTGGTAGCTCTGGGCTATGACCCTAACTCCACAGACGAAGCTGAACTGGCTGAAGCTTATGATTGGTTGGTAAAATTCAATGACAACGTTGCTGCATACGGCAATGCTGAACAGAACCTGACAAACGGCACAGTATCCGTAGCTGTTACATACGACGGCAACGCTTCCTGGGCAATGGCTGAAAAAGACACAATCAAAATCGCTCCTTTCGAAAAAGATGCGATCCAGCTGGGTATGGACCTGTATGTCATCCCCAAAGGTGCAAAACATGTTGATCTGGCTGAAAAATTCCTGAACTACATCTGCGAACCCGAAGTTATGGCGAAAAATCTGGATGAATTCCCTTATTCCTGCCCGAACGATGCAGCTGTAGCAGTAGCTTCCGAAACATACAAAAATGACCCTGCAAGAATCTTTGATTACAAAGAAAACGTATTCTTCCAGGAAGACGTTGGCGAAGCTCTGACAATCTACAATGACTACTATCAGAAACTGAAAGTTGGAGAATAATAGATATGATAATTAAATTTGATGAACAGGCGCAGATCGACAGCGTGAATGGTGCGCTGGCTCTGCGTCCTCAGATTGAAGAAATTGTAAACAAAATCTGCAGAGAAGGCTATAAAAACATCTGCTGGCTGGGGATCGGCGGCACATGGGCTTCCTGTCTGCAGGCAGAGGTTCACATGAAGGAAATGTCCTCTCTGAACTTCTTCGTAGAAAACGCAGCGGAATATATTACGACAGGCAATCACCGCATTGGCGAAGGCACAATCGTAATCATCTCTTCCGTAACAGGCAGCACTATCGAAATGGTTGACGGCGTGAAAAAGGCTCAGGCTGCCGGTGCGAAAGTATTTGGCTTCATCGATAAGGAAACAGCAGCTCTGGCAGAAATGGTAGACTGGTGCATTTCCTATCCTGCCAATGAACAGCTGAAATTCTTCATGGTGGCAGACTGCTTCATGAAAAATGCAGGCGAATTCGATGAGTACGATGCATTCTATGCTGAAATGGACCAGTACCTGGCAAAAGGTCTGGTGGAAGTGGAAAAGGCTGCTGACGCATACGGCAAAGCTTACGCAGAAAGACACTGCGAAGACCCCATCCACTATTTTGTAGGCGCAGGCAATCAGTATGGTGCAACATACTCCTACGCAATGTGCTACTGGGAAGAACAGCACTGGATTAGAACAAAATCTATCCATTCCGCAGAATTCTTCCATGGTATGCTGGAAATCGTTGACAAGAACACAGCAGTAACTGTATTCGTTGGCGAAGATTCCCAGAGAAAACTGAGCGAAAGAGTGGTAGCGTTCCTGCCTAAGGTTTGCGCGAACTATGAGGTCATTGATACCAAAGAGTATGCCATCGAAGGGATCAGTGAAAAATACCGCGGCCACATCAGCCATCTGGTGATGCATGCCGTAACAAACCGCATCGATGCGCACGTTGAAAAAATCAACTGCCATCCCATGCCTATCAGAAGATACTATAGACAATTCGATTACTAATAGTTGATTGTCCTAAAGGCTGCTGTGAAGTGATTTGCAGCAGCCTTTCCTTTATAAAGGGGAGAATGATTATGAGATTAGGTTTATTTACCTGTGGGTATCAAAGATACCCATTAGAAAAAGCCTTTGCCGATGCAAAGCGTTTTGGTTATGATTATATTGAACTCTGGGGCGGTTATCCCCATGCCTTTGTTGGCGACTTGAAAGTGAAAACAACAGCCCACATCCGTGAGCTGATCGATACATACGGTGTTCCTGTGGAATGTTTTACCCCGGAACATAACGGCTATCCCTATAATTACATGATGGGGGATGAAATGCAGTGGGAACGCAGCATGATGTATCTGGAGGATGCCATCGACATCACTGCGGAGATCGGTGCGAAGAAGATGTTGATTTCTGCAGGTCATGCGGGCTATGAAGCGAAAGATATGGACATCATGAAGCGTTTGATGAAAAGCCTGAGAAGGCTGACGGAATATGCAGAGCAGAAGGATGTTACCATCGTTCTGGAGCCTTTGACGGTTTATGAAAGTAATGTTATTACCAGCCTGCGGGATTTGGACAGAGCATTGGCTCTGGTGCCTTCCTACAATCTGGTGGGGATGGTGGATCTGGCGGTGCCTTTTACAACAGGGGAGCCTGCGGCAGAGTATGTGCGCCGGCTGGGGGATCGTTTCCAGTATTTGCATATCATTGATAATGACGGTGTTAGCGACAGCCATATCCTGCCCGGTGATGGTTGTATGCCTCTGAAAGAGACTCTGCGGGAGATCAGAGAAGCGGGTTATGATGGGCAGGCTACCATCGAACTGGTGACAGGATATCTGAAAGAGCCTTCTGTTTATGCAGGAATGGCGGTTAAACGAGTACGAGAAATGTTGGAGGAAGAATAAATGGACAGAAAAATCAGAATTGCAGCAGCAGGCGATAACTGTGTAGATGCATATAGCGACGGCAATGCATACCCAGGCGGCAATCCCGTAAATGTGGCGGTATATGTGGCTCGTTTGGGTGGAGAATCCGCTTATATCGGTGCCGTTGGTACAGATAAATACGGCAAGATCATGCTGGATGCTATCGCAGCAAAAGGCGTAGACACTTCCCACATGAAGGTGCTGGAAGGAAATACGGCGGTGACACAGGTGGAAATCGTGAATGGTGACCGTGTGTTTGGTGACTATGACGAAGGCGTTATGGCGGATTTTAAACTGAACGCAGAGGACATCGAGTTTTTGGCAGGCTATGACATGGTGGTTTCCGGTCTGTGGGGCATGTGCGAACAGGAACTGCCTTTGCTGAAGGCAAAAGGTGCGACGGTTGCCTTTGATTTTGCTACAAAACTGAATGATCCCGTTCTGGAAATTGCAATTCCTTATGTGGACTATGCGTTTTTCTCCATTGACGATCAGGGCGAAGAAGAAATTAAGAAATTTATGCTGGAAATGTATGGGAAAGGCCCTAAAGTGGTTGTGGTAACACGGGGAGAAGCCGGCAGCATCGCGTATGACGGCAGGGAATTCTATACATACGGCATTGTTCCTGTGGATGTGGTGGATACCATGGGGGCAGGGGATAGCTTTATTGCAGGGTTCCTCTATGCCATCTGTGAAGGCAAATCTGTTCCGAAAGCCATGGCAGAGGGGGCAGCGAACAGCAGCGTAACATTGGCTTATGCAGGCGCATGGTAAAAATAGCATACAAAAAAAGGCGGTAAAACCATTTGATTTTACCGCCTTTCTTGTATTTACCGCAAACGTTGCTTGGGAAAAGGGGAAACAGGAGGGATGTTCCGATTTCCCTTATGCGGATATCTCATCACGTTTCTACTCGATCAAACGCCGATTAGGAGATAGCCATACCGAATACCATACCTGCAACGATGATTGCACCGATGGCGATAGGGTCGATAAATTTAACAATGAATGCATAAGCAGGTGCCAGTGCAAATTTGTTTCTGCCATCGCCAGTAGCTTCTTTGATGGATTCTTTGGGACCCCAGATCCAACCAACGAAGAATGTTGTCAGGAATGCGCCCAGAGGCAACAGCAGTCTGTCTGTCAGATATTCCAGGAAGTCGCCGAAGATAGGGAACTGCAGCCCTTCTTTGGAGATCCAGACACCTTTCAGGTTCATGTAAACCTGAGACAGTACATACAGAGCACCAACGATTTCCATGATTACGCAACAGCTGATCAGAGCTTTCTTTCTTTCCCAGCCTTTTTCTTCTGTCAGGAATGCAACAGTACCTTCCAGAATGGAAGTAGAGGATGTTATCGCTGCGAAGAACAGCAGGAAGTAGAACAGCATACCGATAAACTGACCACCGGGAATCGCCATGAATACACCGGCCAGTGTAGCGAAACCGAATGCACCGCCCATACCGGGAGCGATACCTGTAGCGAATACAGCGGGGATAATCATGAAGC
>CALFPN010000146.1 GCA_937919015.1 uncultured Clostridia bacterium | reverse complement strand
GTCAGAACCGGCATGTACGGGCTTTGGTGGAAAACAGATGCATCATGTGCTCCGTCACAACGGTGAGCTTTGATATGTTCCTGAAGGAAGCCTTCACCACCTACCTGGGCTACGACTGGGTGGACATCGACTAAGAGGTGAGTGCCATGATCAGTCTTGGTATCGATATTGGCGGTACAACAGTGAAAATCGGCCTCATTTCTACAGATGGTGAAATCATCACCCGTTGGGAAATACCGACCAGAAAAGGCAGTGACCCTTCAGGGCTTCTGCAGGATGTGAAGAATGCGCTGGAAACCTGCATGGCTGAAAAACAGATCATGAGGGAAGATATCCTTGGTATCGGCATGACGGCACCGGGTCCTGTCACGGCTGATGGTGTGCTGCAGAATGCGGTAAACATCGGGTGGGGTGCAGTCAAACTGGCGGAAGAAGCGGAACGCATTCTTGCTATTTTTCCTGTATCTATCGGCAATGATGCCCGTGTGGCTGCGCTGGGCGAAGCGGCTTTTGGTGCAGGGAAAGGTGCAAACAGCATGCTGATGGTGACGCTGGGCACCGGTGTTGGCGGCGGTGTCGTGCCGAATGGAAAGATCCTGATGGGCGAAAGCGGTGTTGCCGGTGAAATCGGCCATATGACCATTGATCCCTATGAAACAGAAAAATGCGGCTGTGGCAAAACAGGCTGTCTGGAACAGTATGCATCTGCCACAGGTATGGTGCGCGCGGCAGAAAAATTTCTGCAGGAAAGAACAGACGATTCCGTTCTGCGTCAGCTGGAACAGGTGTCTGCAAAAGATCTTTGGGATGCAGCAAAAGATGGCGATCCGCTGGCCAATGAAATCACAGATTTTGTCTGCGACAGACTGGGAGCGGCCATTGCCAATGCCACTTATCTGGTAGATACAGAAACCGTTGTAATCGGTGGCGGCGTTTGCGCAGCAGGCAAATTCCTGCTGGATAAAATCGAAAATGCTTACAATCAGAAAGTCTTTGCCCACAGCCAAAACAAGAGATTTGCTCTGGCGGAACTGGGCAATGATGCCGGGATCAGAGGCGCGGCGGCTCTCATCCTGCAGGATGCGGAATAAGGCTTGACAGAGGCGATGGGTTGCGGTATTATTTCTGTACATCACCGAGAAGTGGAAAACCGTAAAAATTTCTGAAAAAAAAGAAGGGATTCGGGAATTTTTGTAGAATTAGAATAATAACAGGAGCCGCTATTCAGGGGTTCTCGTTAAATCATATGACAAATTCAAAGGTATACCACCAGAAAATATCCAGATATAAAAGGGGGAGATTGCAATGGTTAAAATTCTTGCAGGCGAAAAAGGTGAAGGTAAAACAAAAAGAATGATCGATATGGCAAATGCAGCTGGTAAAGATGCAAAAGGCAGCATCATCTATGTAGACGATGACAGCAGCCATATGTATGATCTGCACTACAGCGTACGTTTCGTAGAAACACCCAAGTTCATCATGGACGATCCAATGGTATTCAGAGGTTTCGTGTGTGGTATCCTTTCTCAGAACAGCGATATTGAAACAATTTACATCGATGGATTGAACCATATCATGGACAAAATTTCTGACGCAGATTTCGTTTCCTTCGTTCAGGAACTGGATAAAACATCCAAGGAAGCTGAAATGGACATGGTAATGATTATCAGCAGAAAAACTGATGTGCTTCCTGAAGAAGTAAAACAGTACCTGATTTGATCAATAGATTGACATAGATCAGGGAGAAATCGATATTTAAAATATTTTAAATATAGCGATCAAAAGAGCCTCATTTGGGGCTCTTTTTTTGTGAATAGCGGAGAAAGATTCCAAAGAAGAAAAACAAGGTATCTGCTTGCAGAATACCTTGTTTTTTTCTTTTTGGAAAGTTTGCGGAGCAAACTACATGCGTAAGATTTTATCTTACGCATGGCTTGTAAGGAATCCAGCAGAATATCTTGTATTATTTAGCAAACAGACGTAAATTGCCTTTACTTTTTGACTTCCTTTGTGCTAAAATACTAATAAGAATGCGTATTTTGTATTCAAAAAGGCGCAGATGGAACGAAAATAATGGAAAGAAATGAAAAGATTTAAGAAGAAAGGTGAGATACGACATGAATAAATGGCAGGAAATGTATCAGGCAAAACTGACAACTCCTGAAGGTGTTGCAATGCATGTAAAATCCGGCGATATCTGTGCTTGTCCCACAGGTCTGGAAGAACCCGCTGTGATCTGCAATGCAATCGGTGAAAGAGCGAGAAAAGGGGAACTGACAGGGGTACAGCACCATGGGATTCTGGCTTCCAAAAAAGGCAGTGCATTCATGGACCCTGCACTGAAAGGCAAATATGACTACGTTTCCTGGTTCACAGGCGGCGCAGGCAGAAAAGTGGTTCAGCAGGGGATCTATACATATGTTCCTAACAACTACAGCACAGTTCCCGGTTACTGGAGAGAATGCATGCCCGTTCTGAATGTATTCTATTGTCAGGTTTCCCCGATGGATAAACATGGCTACTTTACAGCAGGCATGGCTGCAGCAGAAGTTCCCGCAATGAAAGAAAAAGCAGATATTATCCTGCTGGAAGTAAACGACAAAATGCCCAGAGTTATGGGGAACAACCTGATTCATATCTCCGAAGTAACTGCTCTGTGCGAAATTTCCGAAGATCTGATTACGTTGCCTGCAACAGAACTGACAGACATTGACAAAAAAATCGGTGCGATGATTGCTGATGAAGTTCCCAACGGCGCAACCATCCAGCTGGGGATCGGCGGCGTTCCCAATGCAGTAGGTGTTCTGCTGAGGGAAAAAACAGATCTGGGTATCCACACAGAAATGTTCACAGACTCCATGGTAGACCTGATCGAATGTGGTGCGGTAACAAATATGAAAAAACCCATCCATGTGGGTAAAACAATTGCAACTCTGGCAATGGGCTCCAAGAAAATGTATGATTTCATGGATGATAACCCTGCCTTTGAACTGCATCCTGTGGATTACACAAACAATCCTTATGTAATCGGTCAGCATGATAACTTCATCTCTGTAAACGCATGTGTGGAAATCGACCTGTTTGGTCAGGTTTGTGCAGAATCTCTGGGTACCACACATTACAGCGGTTCCGGCGGTCAGGTGGACTTCGTGCGCGGTGCGAACCTGTCCAGAGGCGGTAAAGGCTTCATCGCGATGACATCCACAGCGAAAAACGGTCAGATCTCTAAGATCAAACCTATCCTGACACCCGGCTCCATCGTAACAACATCCAAAAACGAAGTGGACTTTCTGGTAACAGAAAACAACATCGTTCGCCTGAAAGGCAGAAATGCCAGCGACAGAGCAAAAATGATCATCTCTCTGGCTGCGCCTGAATTCAGAGAAGAACTGACATTTGAAGCAAAAAAGATGAATCTTATTGTATAATTGATTCGGAATTATGCCCCGCAGAAATGCGGGGCTTTTTTGTGTATGTTGTGTTTTGGCTGAATTTATGGTATTTTGAAATAGCAGGAAGGGAAACTTTCTTTTCTTGGTGAAAGTTTCCCTGACCCTTCAAAGAACCGCCTGTGGGTGAGAATATGGGGCGTTGCCCCAAACCCCACAAGCCTTTGAAAAGGCTTGACCGAAACTTTTAGTTGCCTTCGGCACAAGATATTATATTTCTCGCAGAAACGGTAGTTTCTGCCAATCGGGTAGAGGGGGTGACCCCCCTCGCAGGGTGAGGGACGGCGTCCCACGAAAAAAGGGGGATTTTCCATGAATCATAGAGTAAGTTGGGATGAATATTTTATGCAGATTGCAGATATCGTAAAAACTAGATCTACTTGCCTACGCAGACAGGTGGGGGCGGTTATTGTAAAAGAAAACCGTATCATTACAACAGGCTATAACGGTGCGCCCTCCGGTCTGAAGCATTGTACAGAGATCGGCGGCTGCGAACGGGCAAGACTGAATATTCCTTCCGGTCAGCGGCATGAATTGTGCCGCGCATTGCATGCAGAGCAGAATGCCATCATTCAGGCGGCAAAAATCGGTGTCAGCACAGAAGGAGCCACCATTTATATCACTCTGCAGCCCTGCGTCATCTGTGCAAAAATGCTGGTGAACGCAGGCATCAAACGGATCGTGTTCAAGGGGGAATATCCCGATGAACTTTCCAAGGCAATTCTGGAAGAAGCGGATATCGAACTGGTAGTGATGGACTGATTTTGTTGTCCCAAGTCTTTGGACTTGGGATTTCTTTTTTTGGTGTTCGCCTTGCCCTTTGTCGGTTCCTTCGTTATAATGAAAAATAGTATAAATGATTTGAAATGGAGAATTCGTATGATTTCATATATCAAAGGCACGCTGGAGCGGCGTGCGGAAACCTACATCATCATAGAAACAGGCGGCATTGGCTATCGTATTTTTGTTTCCCCCGCGACGCTGGCGAAACTGCCTCAGACTGGCGCAGAAGCAAAGGTCTATCCCTATTTCAGTGTGAAGGAAGACGGTATGAGCCTGTATGGCTTCGCCTCTGTGGAAGAACAGGAAATGTTTCATAAGCTGCTGATGGTCAGTGGCGTTGGCCCCAAAGGGGCACTGGGATTCCTGTCTGCCATGAAGCCTTCGGAAATCGTCATGGCGATTTTGTCCGATGATGTGAAAACATTGTCCAAAGCCCCCGGCGTGGGCAGAAAAACAGCCCAAAGGGTGATTCTGGAACTGAAGGATAAATTTAAAACGGAAGAAGCTCTGGCCATGGGCGGCGAAGAAGGACAAGGCATCGTGGAAGTGACTGTTGACGGCGATGCCAAATTTGAAGCTATCGATGCCATGACCGCACTGGGCTATAGCCGCAGCGAAGCAGCAAAGGCTGTCAATACTGTGGCGGCAGAAGGGATGTCTACGGAAGATATCCTGAAAGCGGCGTTAAAGAAAATGATAACTTTCTAAGATTTAGATAAAGCAGGTGTTTTATTTGGAAAACAGACGAATTTTGACCACCGGTCTGCGGGAAGAAGACCGCGAACTGGAGCCAAAACTGCGTCCTGCCACTTTGGATACATATATCGGGCAGGAAAGTGTAAAAGAGAATATGCGTGTGTTCATCGAGGCGGCAAAGCAGCGAAAAGAAGCCCTTGACCATGTGCTTCTGTACGGCCCGCCCGGCTTGGGTAAGACCACATTGTCCAATATCATTGCCAATGAGATGGGCGTCAATATTAAGACCACCTCCGGCCCTGCCATCGAGCGTCCCGGGGATATGGCGGCAGTGCTGAACAGCCTGAACGAAGGGGATATCCTGTTCATCGATGAAATTCATCGCTTGAACCGTATGATCGAGGAGATCCTGTATCCGGCCATGGAGGATTTTGTCATTGATATCATGATCGGCAAAGGCCCCGGTGCCCGTTCCGTTCGCTTAGACCTTCCAAAGTTTACGTTGGTGGGTGCAACGACGAGAATTGGCCTTCTGACTGCCCCCCTTCGTGACAGATTCGGCGTGGTGCAGCGGTTGGAACCTTATGATGTGAATAATTTGAAAATCATCATCAAGCGTTCGGCAGAGGTTTTGCATGTGGAAATCGACGACAGTGGCGCGGAAGAAATTGCCCGTCGTTCCAGAGGGACACCGAGACTGGCAAACCGTATGCTGAAACGTGTCCGTGACTTTGCACAGGTGCGTTATGATGGGGTCATTACGGTGGAAGTGGCAAAATTTGCTCTTGACCTCTTGGATATCGATAAGGTTGGTTTAGACCAGATCGACAGAAAAATGCTTCTGACCATGATCGAAAAATTCGGCGGGAAACCCGTTGGGTTGGATACTTTGGCGGCATCCATCAACGAAGATGCCAATACCATTGAGGATGTGTACGAACCGTATCTCTTGCAGCTGGGGTATATCCAGCGCACGCCCAGAGGACGCATCGTGACAAAACTAGGGTATGCACATTTTGGTTTGAAAGCACCCGAAGTCTGAAAGGAGAAAAACGATGAAACTGAAAATCAATGAAGTGATCGAAAACGTAAAAGATGAACTCCTTTGCTATGAAGAAGGCGAAAAGCTAGTTGGCAGATGGGAAAAGGAATTCAGGGAATGGATCGAAAAAAATAAGGGGAAAAAGAAAGACATCGTTGTGGATAAGGGCGGTGTTTCCCTGAAGATCAAAGACGAAGAAGAAATTTTTGAAATTGCCGATTCCTACATGGATGCTGTTGTGGAAGGCAGCGTAAAGCAGTATTGGGAGAAGTTCTAAAAAACCCGCAGGTTTTTACCTGCGGGCTTTTCTTATGTTTCGGGTGTTTCCTCCGGCAGGAGCTCTGCCCAGAAATCCGTCTTATTGATTTTTTTCAGTTTCCGCCACTTGGGTTTTTCCTCATAATCATGGCGGCAGATGGAGCGATATTTACAATAGCTGCAGGGACTGCGCTGTCCATCCTTGAACGGCGCAGGGGAAATGATACCAGCTTTCATAGCTTGTCCAATTTCTCGTGTGCGCTGGGTCACGAACTGCAAAATGGCTGCATATTGCTCCTCGCTTGCCAGATTGGAGGTGGCGGAAAAGTCGCCTTTTTTGGTAAAGCCCACAGGAACGATGGCGGAAGCACCGCTGAAATCCTCCGCGCCTTCCGGTTTCAGGCTGCGGTCAAGGCTTTGGATGAGAGCATCTTCCTGCAGCAGCAAGCCGGACATTTTCATGTTTTCAAAAAGGGCCTGTTCGATCTGCTCTGCAGAAACTTCTTTCTCCAGAGAAAGGGTGGGCTCGGCAATGCGGAAATAGAACACACCGCCGGGCTTCAGCTCTGCTCCTGTTTTTTTATAATATTTCATGTATGCATCCAGATAAATGAGCAGCTGCAGCTGCAGACCATAATAAATATCCTGAAAACGGAAGGTTTTATTGCCGGATTTATAGTCGATGATCTTCACATAGCGGGTGCCTTCCGCATCCAGAAGGTCTACACGGTCGATCTTGCCATTGAGGATGAGACTGCCGCCGTCTCCCAGTTCGATCACAATGGGGGGCAATGCTTCATGGAGCCCAAAGCCCACTTCATACCCTGCAGGGGTGAAATCTCCCATCTGCAAATGCTGTACCAGTGTCCATGCGGCCTTGACGGAAACCCGCTTCAGGCGGTGCACCAGATATTGGTTTGCGGCAGATTCCATGAGGATGCGGTCGCCGAGACGGGGAGCCGCTTCGTCCACACAGGTTTCGATAAGGGCCGTTGTTTTTTCTTTCGTCAGGTCTTTCCATGGGATGCTGTCCTCCTCCAGTTTATTGGAAAACAGTTCCAGCACTTCATGGAACAGAGAACCCAAGTCCGGCGTATGCAGCTGATACAGGCGGCGTTCCTCTGCTTTCAATCCATATTCCGCAAAGAAAGAGAAGGGGCAGCCGGCAAAGCGTTCCAGTCGGGAAACGCTGGAAAGAATGTTTTTGCCGTAGAGTGCCTTTGTCGTTTTTGGGGAAAGTCGTTCGGGCCTGCCTGTTTTCCCAATGCCTTTTTTCAGCATAGCCAGACGATTTTCCCAAGCCTTATGTTCATCGAAGAAACGATAGATATCCTGCCACAGGGGGCTGATGGGTGTTTCTTCGGAATGTTTGCGCATTTCGCTGCCCAGAAGATGGAAGGCGGCTTCGGGCGAGGTTTCCTCCGGTGTAAACCCTTGCAGAGGGGTGATGGGTAATGTTTCGTCCAGCTTTCGCAGGTTTTCGATGAGGGAGGAGGGAGAAAGCTCCTTGCCTTCGCTGTCGGCGGCGGCATAGGTCAGCCACAGACCGCGGGAGGGTTTCGTCAGCCCTCTGTAGATGAGATAATTCTCTTCAAAAACTTTTCGCTTGCCGCCATTGGCCAGTTCCATGCCCTGGGCGGTTAGAAGATCCCGTTCGTTTTCTGTAAAAATGCCCTGCGCCGTTGCGGGGGAAGGCAGGATGCCTTCGTT
This sequence comes from uncultured Clostridia bacterium, assembly GCA_937919015.1. Lineage (GTDB taxonomy): Bacteria > Bacillota > Clostridia > Lachnospirales > Anaerotignaceae > Anaerotignum_A. Next base: position 29,799 of record CALFPN010000146.1, on the reverse strand, counting down.
GACGCCCAGTACAAAAAGATATTTGATCTCCGGCAGACGGCTGCGCTCCAGATCGCCGATGAGCAGACTGTCCGCCGTAGGCGGAATGACACCCATGGTGCATTTTTCCAGACCTGCTTCCAGAATTTTTGCCATTTCGGGGAGGGTCAGTGCTTCTTTACCCAGAATGGCATCGGCTTTTTCCAGCACATCCATAACCAGCTGCCAGATCTGGCGGTATTCCTCCGCCCGGTTCAGATTTCCCTCTGCGGCGGCTTCGTTTGCCCAGTTTTCCAGTATTTCTGCAGCTTGAATGGTATCCAGATGCTGCAGGATGAGGCGGATAAAGGTGTGAAAGGAGGCGGTTTTGGGAAGGTTCAGAAAAGGTGCAAAGGGCAGCATGATTTTTTCCCGCAGCCCGTTGATGGCTTCGATGGCCTCTGCGCCTTCCCGTACCAGACCATAATCCCAGTATTCCAGTTTCCATTTGTAACCCTTGATGCCATAGGCAAGGACATAGTTTTCCAGAATGTCGATTTCTTCTGTTGTCAGCGGTGTCAGCCCCGATTTCAGATAGGCGAACATGGCATCATACTTGAAATCATAAACCAGGATATCCAAAAGGGCCGTCAAAAGGCTGACCAGCGGATGGGAAGCCGTTTCCCTGCGGGCATCGATAAAATAGGGGATATCATATTCCGCAAGGATGCCGCGGAGATTTTTTTCGTAAAGCTCCATGGCATTGGTTACGATGGCGATGTCGCGAAAGCGGATCTGTTCTTCTCTGACCAGTCGTAAAATTTTTCCTGCCGCAAAGCGGATTTCTTCCTGCAGATTGGGGCAGGCGGTAATATGGACGCTTTCTGTCAGAGGGGCTTTTCTGAAAAAGCTGTAGAAATATTCCTTTTCCAGATTTTTCAAAGCATCGGTTTCAGCCCGTCTGTTTTCTTTCAGAATGGTAGGTGCCACAGGCGTTAGCCCCAGTTCCTCCGCCAAAGCTGTCAGCTTTTTCTTTGTCATATAAGGTTCATAAAAAGGGGCGGAAGGCGGCAGGAAGGCACCGCGGAAACTGTTTTCATCCATGGTCAGGGTAATATTTACCTGAGGGGAAACCTGCAGCAGGCGGCGGATCACGTCATATTCCTGAGGGGTGAAGCCGTAAAAACCATCCAGCCAGAATTCGGTGTCAGAGAAGCCAAGGCTGTCATCCAATCTTTCTGCCAAAAGTCCTAAGGTTTCGTCGGCGGAGATGTATTCCTGCTTGAGAAATTCCAGATAGGAGCGATGGATATGGGTCAGATCCTTCAGCTTTTCCCGTGCGCCGTGGGAAAGGTTTTCGGACAGAGACAGTTCCTCTGTCATTTCCGGAGAAATGCGATACTGGAAAAATTCGGAGAGGGTCAGTCCCAGCTGGTCGATGAAACCGGGTTTATCCATCACGCTTTGGAAATAGGAGATCTGTTCCTTTTCCTGCAGCAGAATTTTTCGGAGGGCCATGGACTTACCGATATCCCCCAAAGGGATGCGGCTGCCGATGCCTTTTTTGGAAAAAACACGGTGGGCCAGTCGCCCAAAGGAAAGAACTTCCGCCGTCAGGATGGCGTTCTGTCCTGTTTTTTCGATGAGGTCACGCTCTGCCTGAGAGGTGAACTGTTCTGGAACGATGAGCACCTGCCGTTTCTTTCCTGTATTCTGTTGTGCAATGATTTCTTCCATGCAGAGGGTGGTCTTTCCGGTACCGGCTCTGCCGATGATGAAACGCAGTCCCATCTGTTTCCCTTCTTTCTTTTTGTTCTTGTTTTTTTTATTATAGCATAAAGGATCAAAAGAAAGAATAAGGTATGGGTAAGAGAAATCTGAGGAGGGGATTTCGTGGGCAGCACGAAATTTGTGGTGGTAAAGGCGAAGGAACTGATCAAAACAGCGGTGTTTGCTGTTCTGGGGGTCATCATCATTGTGGGGCTGATTACGTTTTTCCTGCATATGGGTGATGAGGAAAACACAGGAATGTATCGGGATGGTACATATTACGGAGAAATGGAAGTGGGAGGAGAGGTGGCGGAGATCGCCGTGGAAATCAGGAATGGTCAGATCGCAGATGTTTCCATGGAAGAGCCCGCCGAAGCGGTGACGGTGTTCTATCCTCTGCTGGAAACGGCGGCGGAGGAAGTTGGGCAGGCGGTGGTTGCGACCCAGTCCCTGACGGTGGAGGTGGAGCCGGAAAATGCCCATTCCGCCCAGCTGATTCTGGATACCGTTGCGGAATGTCTGGAAAAGGCGGAAAGATGAGAGATGCCTCGGTGGATACCGAGGTTTTCTTTTTTGGGGATGTATATCTTTTCTTTTGGGGACATAGATTGAGAGGAAGGAGGGATACCAATGACAGAACAGGAAAGACGCCGCCGCAGGCGGGAAATGGAACGGCGCATGCGGACAAGGGGACAAATGCGGGGCAGAGAAGAAAGAAAAGGCGGACTGACAGCCTTTCGGGTATATGTGACGGCGGTGTTGGTGGGGGGCTGCCTGCTGGTCTCTTTCTTCCATACGGAAACTTCCGAAAAAGTCTGCGGGAAGGTAAAGGAAGTGATTGCCATGCAGCTTTCTGCGGAAGAAGTGGCGGAGTGGAAAAATCGGGCGGTGGCATACTTCAAAGAAAAGGAGATCGCTTTGCCTGCCTTTGAGGAAACAGAGCCCCAGGAGGAAAAGAAGGTTTATCGGCCCGATATCGAGGAGTCTCCCTAGTGTATTGACTTGGACGGGGCTGCAGTGGGAGAAAAAGCAGGAAGGGTGGCTTGCACCCGTGGAGGGGGTCATCACCTCTGCCTGCGGGGAACGGGTGAATCCCATTTTACATAGGCAGGAGCTGCACAATGGGCTGGATATTGCCGTGGCAGAGGGGACAGATGTGATCGCTGTCAAAAGCGGCACAGTGACGGAGGTGCAGACTTCTGCCACCTATGGGAAGGTGCTGAAATATGAGACGAAGGACGGTTATGAGGTGATGTATGCCCATTTGTCGGAAGTTCTTGTGAAAAAGGGGGAAAAGATCAGACAGGGGCAGGTAGTGGCAAAATCGGGGAATACGGGGCTTTCCACGGGCCCACACCTCCATTATAGTCTCTGGAAGGAGGAGAAACTCCTTGACCCCTTGGACTTTCTTTCTTCCGAAGCCATGGTATAAAAAGAAAATAGTGCAAAAATCCTTTTTTTCGGTTATCATAAAAAGATGAAAAGAGGGATGCACTTTGAAGAGAGTTTTGATGGATATTTCCGCCGACCTGACCCGCATTGCGCTGGCAGAGAACGGGGAATTGATGGAATTATATTATGAAAGCAAGCGGGACGAAAGTCTGGTAGGGAATCTTTACGCGGGCAGAGTGGCCAATGTGATGCCCAATCTGCAGGCGGCTTTCGTAGATATCGGTACGGGCAAAAATGGGTATTATTATTATGGCAGTGCCCGTGCGGTCTCCGATACAGAAAAAAATCCGGCAAGGCCCAAGGTGGGCGATACCCTGCTTTTGCAGGTGGAAAAGGATGCTGTGGGCAGCAAAGGGGCTGTGCTGACGGCGAATTTCTCTTTCCCCGGTAAGTTTCTGGTATTGCTGCCCAAGGATGCAGGAGAAATTGGTATTTCCAGAAAAATTACCAATTCTGAGGAGAGAAACCGGATCCGTGAAATTGTAAAGGAACTGCTGCCGGAGGGCTGCGGTGCTATTGTGCGCACCAATGGGGAAGGCAAAACGAAGGAAGAATTTGAAAAGGAAATCAATATTCTGGCGGCAAAAGCAGAGAAGCTGAAAACAGGTGAATTTCTCAAACCCCCTGCGCTTTTGTTGCAGGAAAATCATCCTGTTAGACGAGCTGCAAGGGATTTTTATGCCGCCGATGTGGATGAATATGTGGTGAATGACAAAGAGGCTTACGAGGAATTACTGGAAACGGGAGATTTTAACGGGGAAAATCAGCCTGCATTGAAGCTACATGGCGAAAAACTGCCTTTGTTTGAATCGTATTTTCTGGAAAGTCAGAGCGAAAAGGCTTTGGAGGAACACGTCTGGCTGAAAAGCGGCGGGTTTCTTGTCATCGAGGAAACGGAAGCCTGCGTCGTTATTGATGTAAATACGGGCAAGTCGGCAGGCAGGGGCGATCTGCAGAAAACCATTCTGAAAACCAATCTGGAGGCGGCGGAGGAAGCGGCGAAGCAGATGCGTCTCAGAAATCTTTCCGGTATCATCATCATCGACTTTATTGATATGGCAGACAAAGATGCCCAGAAGGAAGTGACGAAGCGGCTGGAAGCAGCTGTGAAAAAAGACCGCATCAAAACCGTGGTGGTTGGGATGACGGAACTGGGGCTGATGCAGGTGACCAGAAAGAAAACCCGTCCTTCCCTGAAACGGCAGATGACCACAAAATGTCGTGCCTGTGAAGGAACAGGCAGACTGCCTTCTATTGAATGGACGGTCACAAAGATGCGGCGGGAGGCGGAAAGTATCCTTTCCCATACCATTTACAACAAACTGACGGTCAGAGCGGACCAAAGGCTCCTTTTGGCATTTGCAGGGCAGGAAAGCAGTTATTTAAAGTATCTGGAAGAGGCGTATGACGGCATCCTTCTTCTGGAAAGGGCGGAGATAGGCTTCGGTCAGTATGTGATGGAGAAGGAAAAACAGAAATAGTATGAGATTTTATACAAGAAAGTGATTCTGCTAAAATTTTATGTAAAGATGTGGAAAATGCCAGAAATGTTGATTTTTCGGGCATTTTCTTTGTTTGTTCTGCCGCTTGTCCACGGCGGACGGAGGAATCATTTCTTGACATGCATAGGAAAAAGTAATAAAATAATAAAGGTGTATGTTCACCATTACTTACAGGTTATATGAAGCAATGAATATGAACTTTGAAAACAAAATAAGGGGAGGTGTTTTTCATAGATCCGATAAGTATTATCTTGGCTGTCGTATGTTTGCTGGTCGGCGTAATTGTCGGCATTGCATATCGCAAGAAGATCGCAGAAGGTAAGGTCGGCGTGGCGGAAGAAAGAGCCCGCAAGATCGTTGACGATGCTGCGAAGGAAGCGGAAGCAAGAAAGAAGGAGATCCTTCTGGAAGCAAAAGAAGACAGTATCAGGACAAAAAATGAACTGGAAAGAGAAGTTCGCGAAAGAAGAAACGAACTTCAGAAAAATGAAAGACGTCTGTTCCAGAAAGAAGAAACTTTGGACAAAAAGGTTGAAGCTCTTGAAAAGAAAGAAGAGCATATGACGAAAAAGCTGGAGGAACTGGACAGACAGAAAGAAGAAGCAAAAGCCCTGAGAGAAAAACAGTTACAGGAACTGGAACGTATCTCCGGTCTGACTACCGAAGAAGCGAAGAATCATATCCTCGCCATGGTAGAAAACGATGTCAAACACGAAGCAACACTGCTCATCAAAGAAGCGGAAAGCAAAGCAAAAATGGAAGCGGACAAACGCTCCAGAGAAATCGTTGCAAATGCGATCCAGCGTTGCGCCGTAGACCATGTGGCAGAAACGACCGTATCCGTTGTGCAGCTGCCCAATGACGAAATGAAAGGCCGCATCATCGGCCGTGAAGGCAGAAATATCCGTGCACTGGAAACACTGACCGGCATCGATCTGATCATCGATGACACACCCGAAGCAGTCATCCTGTCCGGTTTCGATCCCATCAGAAGAGAGATCGCAAGACTGGCTCTGGAAAAACTGATCGTAGATGGCCGTGTTCATCCTTCCCGTATCGAGGAAATGGTGGAAAAAGCCAGAAAAGAAGTGGAAACAACGATCAGAGAAGAAGGCGAAGCAGCATCCTTTGACACCGGTGTCAACGGTCTGCATCCTGAACTGATCAAGCTGCTGGGTAAACTGAAATACCGTACAAGCTATGGTCAGAATGTACTGAAACACTCCATGGAAGTTGCCCATCTGGCAGGGCTTATGGCCGCAGAATTGGGCGTGGATGTAACCCTTGCAAAACGCGCGGGGCTCCTCCACGATATCGGTAAGAGCGTTGACCATGAAATGGAAGGTTCCCATGTTTCTATTGGCGTTGGCCTTTTGAAACGTTATAAGGAAAATGCCACAGTCATCAATGCGGTGGAAGCCCACCATGGTGACGTAGAACCGCAGAGCATCATTGCAGTGCTGGTACAGGCGGCAGACGCGATCTCCGCAGCAAGACCCGGCGCAAGAAGAGAAACTCTGGAATCCTACATCAAGAGATTGCAGAAGCTGGAAGAAATTGCTGACAGCTTCAAGGGCGTTGAAAAATCTTTCGCAATTCAGGCTGGTCGTGAACTGCGAATTATGATAGTACCCGAAGATGTGACCGATGAAGGTATGGTTCTTCTGGCAAGAGAAATTGCGAAGAAGATCGAAGAAGAACTGGAATATCCCGGTCAGATCAAGGTAAATCTGGTCAGAGAAACCAGAGCTGTGGAATACGCAAAATAATTTTAACACCTGAAATCGAAGAGCCGCTCTGGAAAGAGCGGCTTTCTTTTTTTGAGAAAGAAGGGAAACCTTATGAAAATCGATACATTTTCTTTCCGCTTTGCCGATACGAATGGCTTTATGGAATGGTATCGCTACAACCCCCAGCAGGGGCTGTGGATCGATAAATTCGACGGCATGATGCAGGCGAAACGCTGCGAAATGACGGAGGAAGAACTGGATGGGCTGGAAAGAGTCATCCGTGCAAACAACATCGGCAAATGGAATGATTTCTGCAAACTGGACATGTGCATGTGCAGCGGCAACAGCTGGACCCTTCATGTGACTTACAAAGACACCATGGAGGAATATATCCACGCCATGGGTCATAGTGAAGGCCCTGAGGGTTTCGAAGAAGGCAAAAAGGCTCTGGAAGAATATCTGGATCGATTCCTGCAGAAATGAGTTTACAATGGCGGGAAATCGCTGTAACATGAGACTGTAAGGCGAGAGCCTTCAGATAAAATCAATATTATTTATATTTTAAGGAGATTTGCTGTTTGAAGAAAAACAACACCTTGGAGATTGTAGCATAACCGGGAGGTTTGCGGACAATTTCCCCCGAACCTCCCAGCATTGCAGTCAACAATCATCAGGAGGGAAAAATAATGAATAAAAATGACTATAGCATTCGTTTAGAAAGAAAAGAAGACCGCGCAAAAGTAGAATATCTGGTAAGGGAAGCCTTCTGGAATGTATACCGCCCCGGCTGTTTGGAGCATTATGTGCTGCATGTGATGAGAGAGGCGGAGGACTTTATTCCGGAACTGGTTTTTGTTATGGAAAAAGATGGCGAGATCATTGGCCAGAATGTGTTTGTGAAGGCGAATATCAAAGCCGACGACGGCAGAAACATCCCCATTCTGACCATGGGGCCCATCTGTATTGCGCCAAAGTTCAAAAGACAGGGATATGGCAAGATTCTGCTGGACTATTCTCTGGAGCAGGCGGCAAAATATGGTGCTGGTGCCCTGTGCTTTGAAGGGAATATCGATTTCTACGGGAAGAGTGGATTCACTTATGCAAGCCAGTTTGGTATCCGCTATCATGGACTGCCGGAAGGGGAAGATGCATCCTTTTTCCTTTGCAAGGAACTGATACCCGGATATCTGGATGGCATCAGCGGTGAATATGCAACGCCGCAGATTTATTTTGTGGATGAAGCAGAAGTCGATGCATTTGATAAACAATTTCCCTATAAAGAAAAACTGAAACTGCCCGGTCAGATGTTTTAAACGAAACGAGAGCCCTGAGACGAAAGTCTCAGGGCTATTTAAGAGGTTAAGAGATGGAGTACAGAGAAAAGGAATTGCTGGACAGGCTATATGAGGAATATAGCAAAAATTTATATCTGATGGCAAAATACCGCTTGGGAGAGGAAAAAGCCAAGGATGCCGTGCAGATGGTATTTCTGGTGGCAGCTTTACGGATGGAGCAGCTATATTCCCATGAAAACAAAAAATTATGGCTATACCAGACCATGCAAAATGTCATCAAACAGCTATTATATGATAAAAAATACACGAAGGATGGGCAGCGCAGAGAAATTCTGACGGATGAAATAGAGGAAAGGGGATATTCAGAGCAGTATGAATTTGAGGATCTGGGGATCATCGCTGACCTGCAGGGCATACTGCGGGAGCGGGAGTATCAATATATCGTAGAACGATTTGTGCATGAGAAAACCCATCAAGAACTGGCGGAAGTTTTCGACCTTTCTTATAGTGGCGTGACCTCCTTTGGAGACAGGGTTTTGAGAAAAACAAAAAAAATTTTGGAAAAAACGAGAAAAAACGAGAACGTAACTCGATAAATAAACGGAGGGATAATCTATGGAAGAATTCCATAAAGAAAAAAACACGGAAAGGGAGGCGGAAATCAAGAGATTGAGAGAAGAACTGGCGAAGGCCGTGGAGCAGATAGAGGATGAATTTTCGCTGCAGCGGATCGACGAGCTGACGGCGAAGCTGGAAAGTCTGGAAGGGACAGAAGAGAAATTTAACGCAAAGCAGGCAAAAGCAGAATTTTTCCAAAAATATTACCCTCTGGTGGAAGAATGGGAAGAAGAGAACCGGCAAAGGGAACACAAGGGCAGACAGAGCAAGCAGAGCGGTCTGGGCAGAAAAATGAAGGCGGCTATGGTTTTGGCGGCAGCGTTTCTTTGCCTGAACGGGGCAACGGTGGCCATTGCGGGCATGAATTTATTTGGAGCGGTCTTCCGATGGGATGCGGAGACCTTTCAGGTCAGCATGGAGAACGGACAAGGAAATATGCTGACCCAGAGGGACAACGAGCGTATCCAAAACGATAAGGGGACTGCATGGACGGAACTGGAGGCGGACTTTGGGGCAGAGATACCGCTGATTGGAGAATTTGTGGGGAATATGGAAATCACGGAAATGGAGTGTACAGGAAAGAGAAAGAAATATGCGGATGTTACGTTTTTTGACGGGGACAAAGAGTATCACTATTCGGCAAAGAAATTGGAGTACAGGGGTAGTACGATGTATGTTGAAAAGACAGGGGAAGAACCGATAAAATTCGATTGGGATGGAATTACCTATTATTTTGTGCAAAACAGACGATGGATGTCTATTGTTTGGCAATATGAAAATCAGGTCTATGTACTTTCAGGGGACTTCGATGAAGAACGGGCAAAAATTATTGTAGAAAGTATAGAATATGAGGAGGAATTATCATGAAAAAAAGAATGTTACCAATGATGTTAGTTTGCAGTATGATGATGTGTCAGCCTGTCTGGGCAACGGAGCAGGAAGGGGAAGAATCGGTGTGGGTTTCTGCAAGCGGGGATATCATGCCTTTTGCCAGTAATTATATTGAAATATTCGATGGTAATGTAGATCATTTGGGGAATGGGAAGTTGGAAATTACAGGAAAATTAAAAGCATATGACACAGACAAGCTAGAGATTAAAGCGCAGGTACAAAGTTATTCCGGCGGGACATGGTCGAATTATGGAGCGGCGACAACCGTGTCTGCCGCAAAAACTTCTATAACAATGGATAGGGAAAAGACTGTGCCGGACGGGAAATATCGGGTGAAATTTACTTTTAACGTTTATGTGGGCAGCAAGGTGGTAGAAACAAAAACATTGACGACGACCAGCGTAATTGTGAAAAAATAAGAAAATGTAGATAAAATGGCGTGCGTAATCACGCTATTTTTTTGTGCAAATCGATATTTTATTACATATATAAAATTTTTTTGGAAAAAACGGGAAGGAACGGGAGGATAAGTCGATAAATAGGTGTAAAGCATTTTTAGGAAAGGAGGATCGTGAGGTTTTTAGGCATGAAAAGTTAAGTAAAAGACAAAAGGAGGAATTTTTATGTTGAAAAAATTATTTGCGTTAGGTATGGCTACAGTCATGGCATTAGGAACGACAATGTCTGCTTTTGCAGCGGAACCCAAAATAGAAAATGATGTAATACAAAGAACAGATGGTTATACTTATTGGAAAGTTACAAAACGGAAAACTGGTGAAGAAGATGGTGCGTACAAGGCAATTAGCCGAGGTCCTGGCGGGGATGAGTTTGAAAAGTCACACACTTTTACTGTGAAGGATGCAATTACATCCGCTGTAGAAATTGGAGCTAAGGAGGCTATTGTACTTGCATTAAATTTAAGTGTTGATGCTTCTTATTCTGCTACAGATACATTTAAAGGTATATATGGCGGGAAAAATTATGATCCAAATAAGACTTACGAATTAAGAGTTTGGCCAGTGTACGATATTTATTCTATCAAGGGAAAAGAATATACAAGAATTGATGGTTACGAAGTGGCTACAGGTGGCTCTTTTGGTTATGCAGGAGATAAAGATAGAGCGAAAACTGCAAAGAAATACAGAATTATTGAGCATGGAACATTTCCTGTAAAATGAGAGGGATGAAGATGATAAAATCACGGAAGGGCGCTTTGTTGCTCATTCTTTTTTCTCCAGTATTAAGTTGGATACTAGCGTTACTATTTGCTATTTTTGGATTTGGTGATATGCGTATGCTTTGGATTCTGGAGGATATTTCTTTTAAAATGATAGGAATTTGTTTCTTTATAGAAGAACTAAAAAACAAAAAAGAATAGAGAGTTTATTTAGATAGAAGAATATCGGGAATTATCGGGAATTTTGCCCCTTTCGCTGGATAGAAATATTCGGCGGACTTGTCATATCTATGAAGGCTTATGATGCGGATTGGATCGAAGTCAAGGCATAGGTGCAGAGTAACTCCAGCGTAACTGTGAAAAAATAAGAAAATGTAGATAAAATGGCGTGAGTAATCACGCTATTTTTTGTGCAAATCGGCATTTTATTACATATATAAAATTTTTTTGGAAAAAACGAGAAGAAATGGGAGGATAAGTCGATAAATAGGTGTAAGGCATTTTTAGGAAAGGAGGATTGTGAGGTTTTTAGGCATGAAAAGTTAAGTAAAAGACAAAAGGAGGAATTTATGAATAGAAAAAAATGGAGCATTTTAGTGATAGCAGGTTGTTTGATTATAAATTTTCTATTTATAAATCAGATGATAGCTGCAAGTAATTTATATGATATTCCAGCAGACAAAATTTTATTAGAATACCGTGAAAAGGAAAGTTCCGTAGTATATACAACATCTATATTGAATAACAGCGAATTGGAAGCACATTTGATATTTCTTTGCGGAAATAGCGGGCTTTGTTCTATCTCCACTCCGGAAACGGCAAAACTGAATCTTTCTTGCGATTGTATTTCGGGAGAAGGAAAGCTTTTGTTTGAGAACCAAGAAAATGGTAAGATTGACACAGTGTTGTTGAAGGATGCAGAAAAAGACATTATCGTCGAGCAGGGGGAATATGAAGTGTTTCTTACAGGAAAATGGTTCTGCGGGGACATTGTTTTGAAATCCGGAAACAATGATGTAATTTTACAAGCGTATTATTAAAAAATGAAAAGGAGGAAGCTTATGAAATGTCCGATTTGTGGAGTAGAAATGCAAGAAGGATTCCTCGGGAGCGTTGCGGATATTGTATGGACATCGCAGGTAGGAACAATAAAGAAGCCAAGGAATACGAAAGGGGCGGAGCTGCTGAACAGAAATGAAGAGATTCCGTTTTGGTGGATGTATTATTATGCGGATGCAAAACGATGTGAAAAATGTGGACTGATTATGACGAAATAAATCCTTGAAAAAGATATAACGTAATGGAAATAACCCTTTTGCCAACCTTCGGCGAGAGGGGTGTTTTTATGAATGGCGCAGGAGAAAAAAACGTGGTATAATATTTTATTACGAAAGAAAGGAGGCGGTGCAATGTTCGTTACAGCCATTACACAACAGAAAAAAGACGAAACCAGATACAACATTTTCATTGACGGCACATACGCCTTTGCGCTGCCCATGCAGGATATCCTCTATTTCAAACTGAAAGAAGGCAGAGAAGTGCCGGAGGAAACGGTGGAATATATCCAGAACAGCCTGATTTACATCAAGGCCCAGGATACGGCTTTGCACTATATCGGCTACAAGATGCGTACCGTGAAGGAGATCCGCATGAAACTTTCGGAAAAGGAATTTTCGGAAGAAGTGATTGAAAAGGTCATTGCCTTTCTTGAAAAATACGGTTACGCCGACGACAGGGAATACTGCCGGAAATATATCAGAGAAAAACTGCGGATGAAGCCCAAAAGCGGCTATGCGCTGAAAATAGAACTGAGACAGAGGGGCATTTCCGCCCGCATCATCGATGAAGTGATGGCGGAGACGGAAATGGACGAGGCAGGCGATGCCTTCCATTGGCTGGAGAGAAAAAGCCGCGGCAACTGGCCCCCTGCAGATGAGAAACAGAAAAAGAAACTATACGACTTTCTGCTGCGGAAGGGATATTCTTACGATATCATCGGGGAAGCCTTTCGCCAGATGAACGAAGCATACGGGGGTGAGGATTGATGGCATTTTATATTGGTGAGATCAGAAGGATGCGGAAGGAATTTATCGAAGCCTACAAGGATGGGGATTATAAGAAGGCCATCATCCTCGGCAAAGGTATTTTGCATATCTATGTGGAAAATGATGACATGGATTGCTTGGAATATGCGGTAGATATGAGCAATCTGGCCATGGTGTACGATCAGGTGCAGCTTTATGACCGCGCCGTTGAATATTATAAAAAAGCGGCGGAACTGAAAAAAGAATGTAGTGGGGAAAGCCTTTCTTACGCGGATACCCTGAACAATCTGGCTATTGTGCTGAATCAGGTGGGGAAGCAGAAGGAAGCCCTGACGTTGCATAACAAGGTTATGGAGATCCGTGATGCCAGACTGAGCAGGGAGCATGCCGATTACATCCATTCCCTGTATCATATAGGCAATACATATGAACTGCTGCGGGAATATGACAAAGCCATCGAATATCACAGTAAGGCCATGCAGAAGGCGAGGCTGTGCAAGGACTTTTCTACACTGGATCTGGCAGACCTGCACGGTGCTGCGGCCCGTGCTTACGAAGGCAAAGGCAATTATAAAAAAGCCATTTATTATGATGAAGTCTGTCTTGACCTGATCGAAAAGGCCAGAGGGACAGAGAATTTCTATTATATGATGCAGATATTGACGCTGGCGTCTGCCTGTGAAAAGGCAGGACTTTTGGATCTGGCAGTGGAATACTGCGAAAAGGCTGTGGAGATCCGCAGAAAACTGTTCAGCGAAAATCATCTGGATTTCCTGAACAGCCTGAATTCTCTGGCGGCCATCTGCTGCAAGGCGAACCAGTTCGATAAGGCCATCGAAATTCACAGAGAGGTGCTGGAGCTGGTGGAAAAAATGCTCAGCAAGGAACATATCTTTTACGCCGATGCGCTGAACAACATCAGCGTGGATTATGCAGGGAAGAAGGAGTATAAAAAGGCACTGGCATTGAATATCAAGGCGTTGAATCAGAAAAAGGAACTGCTGGGAGAAAAAGACCAGCAGGTGGCAGCCTGTCTGATGAGTTTGGGGAATCTCTATGAAAAAATGGAGAAGGATGACGAGGCCCTGCGTGCCTATCAGGATGCCTTGGAAATCCGCAGAGAGAATGAAGATGTGCCCCGCAGCAGTTGTGCCGATACCTATACTGCCATGGGTAAGCTCTTTGAAAAGCAGAAAAAATACACGGAAGCGGCTCTCCATGTGCAGGAGGCTTTGAAGCTGCGGAAAGAAGGCGGCGACAAGGGCAGCGGCATGTTTATCTGGAATATGCATCTTCTGGCGGAAATTTACAGACAGCAGGGGGATTTTGACAGAGCCATCGAACAGTGTAAAGAAGCGGTGAACATCATGGAAGACCGCTTTGGTACGGAGCATCCCCGTTATGCCATTGCGCTGGAAAAACTGGGGCTGATCTATGAAGCGGCGCAGGAATGGGAGCAGGCGGAAAAAACTCTGGAACAGGTGGCTGAAATCAGAAAAGAAATGCTGGATGAGGATAATCCTCTGTATTTGAATACCTTGGAATTTCTGGCCCGTGTCTGCATGAAGCAGAAAAAATTCGAGAAGGCCATTCGTCTGTATCAGGAAAAAAATGATGTGAATTTTGAAGAAACGGCAGAGGAACAGCTGGCGGCGGCAAATAATCTTCTGGCCATCGCTTACTGCTATAAAATGGCGGACAACGAGGAAAAGGCGGCGGCTTATTTTGCGGAAGCGGAAGCAAAACAGAAACGAAGCGGCATCCCCATGGATGAAAAATACGAAAAGCGCAGACGATTGTATCTGGCGGAAAAAATCGAGGAGATCGTAAAGGAGCTGCCGCCTAAGCCGGAGGGAAAGGGCAGTGAGCTGGACTACCGAAAGGCGGTGGAATATTATAGTGCACTGGCATTGTCTATTCGCAATAAAGAGGGGGAAAGTCAGGCCTTTGCCAAAGCGTTGTTAAAGACGGCATCTTTCCATGCAAAGATGGGCCATCGGAAAGATACGGAAACCCTTCTTGACCGCGTGCTTTACATCGGGGCAAAAGAAGGCGTGTTTACTGTGGAATTCGGACGCCTTTGCGACCGCGCAGGGCGCATCTACGCGGAAGCAGGCAGGATGGAGAAAGCGGAATTTACCCTCCGTCAGGCGTATCAGATCCAGGCAACGGTCGGCAAGTGTATGACCAAGGAAGGACATTCGCTCTTGCTTCGCTTACTGCAGGAAAAAGGCGACGAAAGTGCTTATTTATCAGTAAAAAATGGTGAAAAATTAGAATAAATTTGTTGACAGGGAAATCCTGTTGTGGTAGTATATTGGAGTATGTTCAGCCGCGTGAAGAGGTTCGAGAAAATCGGAGAAAGGCTCCGGTTACCGTATTCAGCGAGTAAAATTGCGAGGAGGTGTCAACATGTACGCAATTATCGAAACAGGTGGTAAACAGTATAAAGTATCCGAAGGTGATATCATCACAGTTGAAAAACTGGCTGTAGAAGCAGGCTCCGAATACAAATTCGACAAAGTTCTGGTTCTGGCTAACGGCGAAGATATCAAAGTAGGTGCTCCTTACGTGGAAGGTGCAGCGGTTACAGCAGAAGTAATCGGCGACGGCAAAGCGAAAAAGGTTGTCGTTTACAAATACAAACCCAAAAAAGGCTTCCACAAGAAAAAAGGCCACAGACAGCCTTTCACAAAACTGCAGATCAAATCCCTGTAATGTTCAGTTATGATTAAAGCAAGGATTTATCGCAAAAATCAGAAAATCTGCGGATTTGAGATTTCCGGCCACGCAGGCTATGCTGCAGCAGGCGAGGATATCGTTTGTTCTGCAGTGACAGTACTTTGTTTTAACACAATGAATGCTGTGGAAAAATTCACCGATGTCCCTTTTAAAGTGGACATGGATGAAAAACGCGGCGGTTATCTCAAAGTCTTGTTTCCCCTTGAGGGGATGGAAGACCATGATACACAGCTTCTTCTGGAAACACTGTGCATGGGTCTTTCCGATATAGAATTAGAATACAAAAAATATCTCACTTTGATACATGAGGAGGTGTGAAGTATGTTCAGATTGAACCTTCAGTTCTTCGCGCACCACAAAGGCGGCGGTTCCACAAAGAACGGTCGTGACTCTAATGCTAAGAGACTGGGCGCAAAACGTGCAGACGGTCAGTACGTTCTGGCTGGCAACATCTTATACACACAGAGAGGCACAAAGATCCACCCCGGCGTAAACGTTGGTAAAGGCGGCAATGATACACTGTTCGCTCTGGTTGATGGTCGTGTAAAATATGAAAGAAAAGGCAGAGACAAAAAACAGGTTTCTGTTTACCCTGTCGAAATCGCTGAATAAGATTTGCATGAAAATCATGAAGGCTTCAAATGATATCATTTGAAGCCTTTTTTTCTATCGGGGAGTCTTGCCAGACCCTCTTTGCTGAAAACAGAGTCATTCCTACCATTTGCGGCGTGAAAAAGCCTCGACGTACCTTGCAGGTACGCCTGCGTTTTTTGCCTTGCATCTGGCAGAAATTACTGTGTTTTCAGTGCGATGCAGTCTTTCTTCGAAAGACCGAAAGATTGCCTGTCGCAACTCCCCTAAGAGAAGACGGTTTATAGATAGTTTATTCCCACCCCGCACAAAATGTAATTTTGTGTAGTATAGGGGTTAAGGGGGATTATCCCCCTTATGGGGTTTGGGGCAAAGCCCCAAAAGAAAGGAGGTAACAATATGTTTGTAGATAGAGTCAAGATCCACGTAAAAGGCGGCGACGGCGGCGACGGTAAGGTTTCCTTTTACAGAGCAAAATACATCACCCACGGCGGCCCCGACGGTGGTGACGGCGGCAAAGGCGGCAATGTTATTTTCGTTGGCGAAAGCGGCATGAACACACTGATGGACTTCCGTTATAAAAGAAAATTCGCCGCAACCCCCGGTGAGCCCGGCGGCAAACGCAACTGCTTCGGGAAAGACGGCGAAGATGTCATCATCAAAGTTCCCGTTGGTACTGTCATCCGCGAAGCGGAAAGCGGCAAGGTCATGGCCGACATTACAAAACCCAATGAAGAAAAAATCCTGATCTACGGCGGCAAAGGCGGCAAGGGCAATCAGCACTTTGCAACCCCCACAAGACAGGCTCCCAGATATGCAGAACCCGGCAGAAAATCCAAGGAATACGACGTAATTCTGGAGCTGAAACTGATTGCGGACGTTGGTTTGATCGGTTTCCCTAACGTTGGCAAATCCACACTGCTGTCCATGGTAACAAACGCAAACCCCAAGATCGCAAACTATCACTTTACCACACTGTCCCCGAATCTGGGGGTAGTAGAAGGCAGATTCGGCGATAAGTTCGTACTGGCGGATATCCCCGGTCTGGTGGAAGGTGCCAGCGAAGGCATCGGTCTGGGCCATGAATTCCTGCGCCATGTAGAACGTACAAAGGTGTTCATCCATGTGGTAGATGCTGCCGGTGTGGAAGGCGATGACCCTGTGGAAAACTTTGAAAAAATCAACAGAGAACTGGCAGAATATAAAGATGACCTGATGAAACGTCCCCAGGTGATCGCTGCAAATAAAACAGATATCCCCGGTTCCGAAGAAAATGTGGCAAGACTGAGAGAAATCTATGAACCTCAGGGCTACAAAGTATTCCCTATTTCTGCAGCAACCAATAAAGGTCTGGATGAACTGCTGACAGAGGTCGGAAAGATCCTGAGAGAATATCCCGAAGATATCGTATTTGAAGAAGAATATGAAGAATACGCAGAAATGCAGGTGGACTTCGAACCCTTCACCATCGAAGAAGTGGAAGAAGGGTACTTCGTGGTTACCGGTGTCGGCGTAGAAAAGATGATCGGTTATACAAACATCGATACAGAAAAAGGTTTCGCATTCTTCCAGAAATACCTGAAAGAAAAAGGTATCATCGAAGCACTGGAAGAAAAGGGGATTCAGGAAGGCGATACGGTTCATATTTATGATCTGGACTTCGAATTCTGGAAATAATGATAATAAAAAGCGCAGCTTTTTATTGTCGGGAGGGCGGACGAGCTTTGCTCGGAGCACCGACCATTTGCGGGCAGAGCCCCTTCAGTAAAAATAGAAAGGCACTCCGAAAGGAGTGCCTTATTTTTATTTCTGAAAGAATATTTTATTTGTTTCCAGTACATTTTTATGTACCACATCTCTTGGTTCAAAATGCATGATTTTGCATACGATCTGCAGTGCTGTACCCATGCCGAACACGGAAATGACCGTACCGATGCCCACAGGGCCGCCCAAGAGCCAGCCGATGAGAAGGGCAATGCCCACCATGACTGTCTGTACTACGCCAATGGGTGTTTTCGGGAAGCGTTTGCCCAAAGCGATCAGCAGGGAATCGCGGGGGCCGCATCCCTGGGCGGCGTCCATATAGAAATACTGTCCATAGCCCATGATGAACAGGCCAACCATGACCATGATACAACGGAGGGGGATGCTGCTGAAAGCGGGCAGAGTGATAACATGATCGATGAGGTCAACGTAATTGCCCACCAGCAGGGCATCCAGAATGGTGCCGTAACCGATTTTTTCTTTTAATAAAATATCAACGAGCAGAATAAGGATGCTGATTACCGTATGAACGATGCCGTAGCTGTAGCCAACACGGGCAGAAACGCCCATGGAAAGGCAATCCCACGGGGCAAGACCGATATTTGCCTGAATGGTCAGATAGACGCCGACGGCGAAGATGAATAGCCCGAAGGCGGATTTCAGTATTTCTTTTATGATTTGCCTTTTTGTCTGCATTGTCGTTCTCCTGCTGCATCTTTCAGATGCTTATTTTTTTACGGAAAAGGAAAGACTTTTGTCTGTTTTTGCTGTTCCGTCTATTTTAATACTTTGCAGACCACTTTTCAATACCAACTTCCGCAGAAAAGAATTGTACATGAAGGGGCATTTCAACAGTTTTATCCCGATCTTGATGCGGATTTTCAGCGTTTTGTTCCAGTAACGTTTGTTCGGATCACCCAAAGGACAGTTCAATACGCGGCTCAGGTCTCTGGCGCTATAAATGGCACTGCTGATGCCCTCCAGAGAACTGGGGCTGATGAAGCCGGCAGCTTCCCCGATGAAAAAGATGCCCTTTTCTCCTTCGCAGAAATCCCGGAAGGAAGCGGGGCGCAGCACCAGACAGGCTTCTGTTTTCAAAGGCTCACCAAAGCGGAAGCCGATCCTCTCCAGTTTTTCCTTTTGTCTGGCAAAGCGTTCTCTGGCATTATCCAAAGGAAATGCGCCGCCAAAAATAAACTGATGGTCTTTGGAAATGGACCAGGAACAGCAGTCGGTGGTTTCCGGGTCAAAAATACAGGAATAAAAGGGATTGGGATGGGTTTCGGGGAACCACTGCTGGATAGAGAGATAGTTTCGGATCTGTTTGTGGGGATAAAATGTCCGTCGGACGATGGAATTGGCACCATCGGCCCCTACCAGAAATCGAGCAGTGAAGGTATGGGTCTCTTCCTTTTCCAGATAGGAAACGGCAAACCCGTTGTCTTTTCGTTTCAGTGCTGTGCAGATAGCATTGCTGTGCACTTCCACGTTTTTGGGAATGATGGATTCCAGCCACAGGTCGAATTTATGCCTGTCCAGATTGATATAAAACCGCTGATAATGGCGGATGAGTCTGTTTTTCAGATCAATGGTCTTTACAGCAAAAATCTGCGGGTCCACCAGAACATCCTTGGGTAAAGTCAGATCAAAGGAGGCCAGAGCCTTTTGGGCATCTGCGGAGATCAGCCCGCCGCAGGGCTTTTGAAATCCATCCCCGCCAAAAACCTTTTTGTCGATGGCAATCACTTTGTATTTGGGGTTTAAGAGCCTTGCCAGGGTAGAACCGGCAGGGCCGAGGCCGATGATGGCAATATCATAGTCGAATGTTCCTTTCATACAAACACTCCCTTTCTTAAGAGGAGTGTATCATAAAAAAAGGAAAGAAAATGAAATGTCTGAAAACCTTCTGTTTTCTTTAAGAGAATTGTAAGAAATTCTGATTTTGGGAAAGACTAATCCAAAAATGAGAAAGAGGTGGCGGCATGGCTCAATTGGAAAAATATTTGCCCCGCTGCAGGATATTCCTGTTGGATGGGGAAAAATTTCGGACGAATCTGTTCGTTTTCTTTTTCGATTTGCCCCTGAAACGGGAAACGGCGACGAAAGCGGCACTTCTGGCGGAGGTTTTGAAAAGAAACCATTGGCAGGAAATGGCATTGCGGGCAGAGGAACTATATGGTGCTCTGTGGGATATTTCCGTAGTGAAAAAAGGGGATCGGCAATTGCTGCTGTTTTCTTTGGAAACCTTAAAGACAGTAGATGCGGAGGAGGCGGTGGCGTTTATGAAAGAGATGCTCCTGCGATCCTTGGAGGAAAAGGGCTTTTCGGGGAAGATGGTAGAACGGCAGAAAGAGAGCCTGAGACGGAAACTAAAAAGCATGCAGGATGATAAGAAGGCATTTGCCCGAAAACGCATTTTGGAGGAAACGGCAGAGGGGACGGCTTATGGTATTTCCGCAGACGGATATGCAGAAGATCTGGATGCAATTGATGGAAAAAGTCTGTATGGGTTTTATCGGGATTTGGCGGAGCGGGCAGAGGGGAAAATTTTTTTCTGCGGCGACCGTGTAGAGAAGCCAAAGGTTCTGTCTTTGCGGCAGGAGTTTTCGGGAAAGGTTTTGTGGAGGGAAAAAGAAGAACGGGAACAGCCGAAAAATGGCCCTCGATTTCTGCAGGAAACGGCGAAAATGGAACAGGCAAGGCTTGCCTTGGGCGTTTCCGCCGATGGGGGAAACAGCCGCAGACGGGCAGCACTGGTACTACTGAACCATCTTCTGGGGGGAAGCCCTGATTCTTTGTTATTTCGGTGGATCAGAGAAGAAAAAGGATTGTGCTATGATGTGAAATCCTATCTGGAGCCGATGAGTCCGTATCTGTTTGTGCAGGCAGGCATTGATGGGGAGGATGCAAAAGAGACGGGCAAACTGGTATGTAAAGCTGTGGAACAGTTGAAAAAAGAAGGTGTTTCCGAAGAGAAACTGCAGCAGGCAAAAGAAAAGATCCTACGAAATTATGACGGACTTTCAGACGATCCATGGGCTATGGTGGATTTTTTTGCAGAGCAGGCGATACAGGGGGAGCCGCTGACGACGGAAAAATTTCTGCAGCAGGTGGAAAGAACTGATGCGGAGGATATTATGCGGGCGGCAAATCATCTGGAGTTAAGAGTGGTTTATCTGCTCAGCGGAAAGGAGGAAAACCATGGGGCGGAATGAAAAAAATCAACAGGGAAAAACAAAAAACGGCTTGCAGTATTATATTTTTCCCCAGAAGGAATTCGGAGAAAAAATGGCAGCCATTGTAGTGAAATGCGGAGCAAACCATCTGTTCTGGAAGAAAAAAGATGGAGAGAACATAACGTTTCCGCAGGGAACGGCTCATTTTATCGAGCATAAGCTGTTTCAGCAGGAATGGGGGGATGCTTTTCTGAAATTTGCACAGAACGGTGCCTCTGCCAATGCCTTTACGGACGGAGATAAGACCGTTTATTATTTTACCTGTCGGGAAAGATTTTTGGAAAATTTGAAGATTCTGCTGGATTTTGTACAGACGCCTTTTTTTACAGAAGAAGACACAGAGCGGGAGAAATCCATCATTACCAGTGAAATTACCATGTATGACGATGACCCCGGCTGGGGGATATATTATCAGATGTTAAACGGAATGTACGAAAATCATCCTGTCAAAAACCAGATCGCCGGTACGGCAGAAACGGTACAAGAGATCACGGCAGAAACCTTGCAGAAAGCCTATGCAGTTTATTATACAACGGAAAATATGGCTTTTATCTGCGGGGGAGATGTGCCGGTAAGGCAGATTCGGGGAATGCTGGAAACTATGCAGAGGAAAACAACCGATGCCTGTGTTTCTTTCCCCATGGAACAAAATGAGATCATTGAAAAATATCAGGAGCGGGAGATGGGGTTGTCGCGAACCAATTTTCAGATTGGATTCAAATTCTCCGCTATACCCAAGGAAGATTGGCTGAAAACCCGCATTGCCATGGGATTTCTGCTGGAATTGCTGGCGGGAGAAAGCAGTCATTTTTTTAAAAAAGCTTATGAAAAGGAATTTCTGGATGAGCCGTTGGGGACAGCCTTTTTTTGTGGTGAGGGATATGCCTTTGCGGTACTTTCCGGAACAGGAGAGCATCCGGAAGAAACGGCAGAATTTCTTGCACGGGAACTGAAGGGATTGCAGAAAAACGGGTTGGACTGGTCGGATTTTCGTCGTATCCGCAAAAAAATGCTGGGAAGATTCCTGCGTAGGCTGGATTCTCCTGTAAGCCTTTGTATGGGGCAGATTGAATGGACCATGATGGGGGCGACTGCGGCGGAAGTGCTAGATTGTATCAAGACTTTGCCCGCGGCGGAAGCGGAAAAATTGTTGCAAAATGCCTTCACAGATACTACAATGGTATTATCTGTGGTCAGATGAAGTCTGAATGTTCCGCAGATAGAAAGAAGGAATATTTATGCCGGATATCTGGTTTCCACATTTGGGGATAGAAATTGAAAAACTGAGCCGTGTGGCCTTTTCCGTACTGGGGAAGGATGTCTACTGGTACGGCATTTTCATCGGGCTGGGCGTGATTTTGGGTGTGATCTTTGCGATGCTGGAAGCGAAGCGAACGAAGCAAGACCCGGACCTGTATGTGGATTTTATCATTTATGCGCTGATTTTTGCCATCATCGGCGCAAGGCTTTACTATGTGGCATTTTCGTGGGACTATTATGCGGCAAACCCCGCAAAGATCTTTGCGATCCGTGAGGGCGGCCTTGCCATCTACGGCGGCATCATCGGCGCGGTGCTGACAGCAATCGTCTACTGCAAGAAAAAGAAGGTGGATTTTTGGCTTCTGGCAGATACAGCCTGTCCTTCCATCGCCTTTGGGCAGATGATGGGTCGCTGGGGCAATTTCTTCAACAGAGAAGCCTTTGGCGGCTTTACTGATGGCATCTTTGCTATGCGGCTGCGTTTGGATCAGGTGCGCCCTGGGGATGTTTCACTTGAGGTCATGGAACATATCATGAACTTTGGCGGTGTGGATTATATTCAGGTGCATCCAACCTTCCTGTATGAATCTCTGTGGAATCTGTGCCTGTTCCTGCTTTTGGTTCTGTACAGACCCAAAAAGAAATTTGGCGGACAGATTTTCGGATTATACTTCCTTGGCTATGCCCTGGGGAGAGTTTGGATCGAAGGCCTCAGAACGGATCAGCTGCTGATCGGCGGTTTTGCGGTGAGCCAGCTGCTTTCTGCAGCAATCATCGTGGCAGCGGTGGTTTTCCTTATCTGGAAAGGAAAAAAAGAAAAAACAGCAGAATAATTGAGAATAAACTGCCTCACTGTTCAGTGAGGCATCTTACATAGAAAACGGAGTGTTTGAAATGGTTTTATTAACAGCAGAAAATATCAGAAAAAGCTATGGCACAAGGGTGATCTTCGATGATATTTCCTTCAGCATCCATGAAGGGGATAAGATTGGCGTTATTGGGGTCAACGGTACAGGGAAATCTACCTTGCTGAAAATTATTGCAGGGGTAGATCAGGCGGACAGCGGCACCATCATCACCATGAATGGTATGCGCATGGGATATCTTTCTCAGAATCCTCTGTTTGTGGATGGCACCACTGTTCTGCAGCAGGTATTTCGTGGAGAAAACCCTCAGTTAGCTCTGGTGCGGGATTACGAAGAAACGATGAGTGCTTTGGCAAAGACTCCGGAAAACGAAAGCCTGCTGAAAAAAGCCGCAGAACTGGCAGAAAAAATGGATAAGGCGGAGGCATGGTCGCTGGAAAGCGAAGCAAAGACTATCCTGACCAAACTGGGTATTTCTGATTTTGAACAGAAGGTGGAGACCCTTTCCGGCGGTCAGAAAAAGCGTGTGGCACTGGCGGCGGCATTGATCGCGCCCGTTGACCTCTTGATTCTGGATGAACCGACCAACCATATCGATAATGACACCGTAGACTGGCTGGAAAAACATCTGGAAAAATACTCCAAAGCCCTCTTGATGGTAACCCATGACAGATATTTTTTGGATCGCGTTGCCAACCGCACACTGGAATTGGAAAAGGCGAAAATCTATTCCTATCAGGCGAACTATTCCAAATATCTGGAAATGAAAGCGGAAAGAGAAGAACTGATCGCCGCAGGGGAAAGAAAACGGCAGAATTTCCTGCGTACGGAGCTGGAATGGGTACGCCGTGGTGCAAAGGCAAGAACCACAAAGCAGAAAGCCAGACTGGAACGCTTTGAAGAAATTTCTTCTATCCGTGCCCCTGAAGAAAAACAGAGCGTGGAACTTTCTTCTGTGGGCAGCAGACTGGGCAAAAAAACCATCGAACTGGAAAATGTATCGAAAGCCTATGACGGTAAAACTTATATCAAAGATTTCAGTTATATCATCCTCAGAGATGACCGTGTAGGCATCATTGGGGACAATGGCTGCGGCAAATCCACACTGCTGAACATCATGACAGGAAAACTGCAGCCCGACAGTGGTTCCGTTGTCCATGGGGAAACGGTAAAAATCGGTGTATTTGCTCAGGAAAATGTGGATATGGATGAAAACCAGCGTGTGATCGACTATATCCGCGATGAGGCGGAAATTATCCGGACGACTGACGGGCATATCACGGCATCTCAGATGTTAGACAGATTTCTTTTCCCGCCTGCCATGCAGAGAGGGCCGATCTCCATCCTTTCCGGTGGCGAAAGAAGAAGACTGTATCTTTGCCGTGTGCTGATGGGCGCACCCAATATCCTTTTCTTGGACGAGCCCACCAACGATCTGGATATTGAAACCTTGATGATTCTGGAAGATTATCTGGAACATTTCAACGGAGCAGTCGTTGCCGTTTCCCACGACAGATATTTTCTGGATAAGACCATGGGCCGTATCTTTGCGTTCCTTGGCAATGGTGTCATCAAGCAGTATGAAGGCGGTTATTCTGATTGCAAGGCGGCAAGGGAAAGAGAACTGCCTGCCGTTGAAGAAAAGGCTGTGAAGGTGAAAAAAGAGGAAGCACCGAAAGAAAAAGTCAATGCACCCATCAAGAAGATGAGTTATAAAGACCAGAGGGAATACGATACCATTGGGGATGAAATTGCGGCTCTGGAAGAAAAAATTGCCAAAGCTGATGCAGATATGGCAGCCTGCGCCACAGACTTTACCCGACTGCAGGAGCTTTCCGCAGAAAAGGAAAAGCTGGAAGAGAAACTGGAAGAACGTATGGAACGCTGGATGGAATTGAGTGAGCTGGCGGAGGAAATTGAACGGAATAAGGGCTGATTTGACAGAAATTTGTCTTTTTTGATATAATAAATTATTATGTCAAAATATCATTATAAAAGATTTGGAGTGTGATGACCGTGGACGGTAGTCCTGTCTTGATTGTTTTATTGCTTTTATTGGTATGTGGTTCTGCGTTTTTTTCTGCATCAGAAACGGCACTGACCTCTCTGAGCAAGATTCGCCTGCGTAATATGGTGGAGGAAAATGTAAAAAATGCAGATCTGATTATGAAATTGCTGGAAGACCCCAATCGTTTGCTGAGTTCTATTCTGGTTGGCAACAATCTGGTAAACAACGGCGCATCTGCTCTCACAACGGCCCTTGCCATTCAGATGTTCGGCGGTGATGCGAGTAGTGGCGCGGGGATTGCGACGATCATTATTACCATCATCATTCTGATTTTTGGGGAAATCACACCAAAGACAGTAGCAGCCCAGAAAGCAGAGAAGGTTGCCCTTGTGGTATGCAAGGTGATTTCCTTCTGCGTAACGATTTTTAAGCCTGTGGTTGCGGTGCTGAATGTATTGACCGGTTTCCTGACCCGTCTGTTTGGTTGTATCCCCGGGGAAAAAGTGCCTCTCATTACGGCGGCAGAACTGAAAACCATTGTAAATGTCAGCCATGAAGAAGGCGTTCTGGAGCTGGATGAAAGAACCATGATCAATAACGTATTCGATTTTGGGGATTCCAAGGCGAAGGACGTTATGACACCCAGAACGGATATCATTGCAGTGCCGCTGGATGTAACCTATGAGGAATATGTGCATCTGGTAAAGGATGAAGGCTTCTCTCGTATGCCCGTATATGGCGAAGATCTGGATGATATCGTTGGTATCCTGTATGTAAAAGATATTTTCTTCTTGGACGAAGATGAATTTTCTGCAGAAACCTATATGCGTGAACCCCTGTTTACTTATGAGAGCAAGCCCATTGCGGAGCTTTTGGCGGAAATGAAGGCCAGCCGTCTGGGGGTTGCGATTGTTCTGGATGAATACGGCGGTACTTCCGGTCTGGTGACCATGGAGGATATGGTTGAAGAGATCGTTGGTGACATCGAAGATGAATATGACGATGAAGAGGAGGAAATCGAAGTCATCAAAGACGACGAATTCGTTGTGGACGGCAGCACCCGTCTGGAAGATTTCAACGAAATGGTGGGCACAGAGCTGCTCTGCGAGGAAGTAGATACCCTTGCAGGCTATATCCTTGTGAAGCTGGGCAACTTCCCTGTGGAAGGGCAGGAACTGGAAACAGACGGCCTGAGAATGGTTGTGGAAGAAATGGAGAAAAGACGTATCGAAAAGGTGCATGTCTATATCATCAAGGAAGAAGAAACAGCAGAAGAAAACACAGAAACAGAAGCATAAAAAAATGCCGCAGACCGATGGGCCTGTGGCTGTTTTATTTTGTGCTTAACCGTTGATGCCTTCCAGCATGGTTTCGGTTGTTTTCATATAATAGTCTGCATCCTGCATCCCTTCAATCTTCAGATCACGGGGGAAGCCTTCTTTATCAACAAAAATTGTTGTGGGCAGGCCGTTTAGATGATCCATGATCCATTTTGCCAGATGCTGATCAGGCATAATCCCTGTAAAAGTTACACCGTATTTATCATATGCGCCCAGCACCAGTTCTTCTGCATCGCTGGAAGGAGTATCGATGACAACCTGAATGAAGTTTACATTGGGATGTTTTTTCTGCAGATCTTTATAAAATTTCTGCAGTTCATCCAGCTCAACGATGTTGTCTGCATAGCAGTAGCTTGCCCAGAAATTGACTACAGTCATATCGTAATCATAGAAAATGGCAGAGGAAATGGGGTCGCCGTTCAGGGTATTTGTCATGAAGGACAGATATTTTCCGTTGTTTTCCACAGCTTGCTGTACCGCCTTTTCATCGGGAAGGAAGGTTTTTACACTGTCCTTCAGGGCGGGCAGATATTTTTCCAGTTCGGTGAAAGTTGCTTTTGCTTCATCGGAGAAGTGGTCGATGCCTGTGGCATAATCTGTCAGGAAGTAGAAATGGAAGTTTTCCTGGGCAGGCAGTTCTTCCACAGAGGAGAACAGAGCCAGTTCTTTTTTCACTGGGGCAGCTTCCAGATTTTCTTCTTTTACTACCAGAAATTCCACGATGGGTGTCATCAGCTCTTCCACAGGAATTTCGGATTCTGTGTTATTCAGTTCTTCCATGTTTTCATCGGGGGTATAATTGTAGCGGATCTTTGCATAGATTTCACTGTTGGGGCTGACCGTGGGGGCGGGGATCAGATTGGAATTTTCCATTTCCACCCATTCATCGGGAATTTTGTAAGCCAGACCACATTCTTTAAATTCAAATTCTGTCTGAACCTCTGGCTGGGGCTGTTCTTCGGGAACTTCTTCTTTTCCGCAGCCGGCAGTAAAAAGCATCATCATTGCCAGAAGCAGGGCAAGTTTCTTTTTCATATTGAAAAACCTCCTGTTATTGTTTGTTTTGCATTTGGTATCCATTATAGCGAAAAAATATTTTCTCTGCAACCGAAAGAGGGAAAGAATGGAAGAAAAGGGCGGAAAAATGTGATTTTCATTTTATTTTAATTTGTTTGCAAGGAAATTTTAAGGAGAAAAAAGGATACTGGAAGCAGACAAAACGAAGGAGAATTGCTATACTGTAAAAAACGGAAGAAAACAAAGGATGTGAGTGTTTATGGAACGAAAAAAGATTCTTCTGGTGGAAGATGAGGTCAAGCTGGCCCGTTTTGTGGAACTGGAATTGAGATATGAAGGCTATGATGTAACGGTTTGCCACGATGGCAGGGAGGGGATGCAGCAGATCACCGACGGTGCGTATGATATGGTTCTGCTGGATTTGATGCTGCCCGGGCTGACGGGTATCGAGATCTGCCGCCGTGTGCGTAAATTTTCCCAGATCCCTATCATCATGCTGACGGCCAAGGATGAAATCATGGATAAGGTGGCGGGACTGGACAGCGGCGCAGACGATTATCTGACCAAACCCTTTGCCATTGAGGAATTGCTGGCCCGCATGCGTGTGGCCTTTAAGCACAGCACAGGCACAGTGGTGAAAAAGACGCTCCTGCAGGTACAGGATCTGGAGATCGATACGGAAAAACGTATGGTAACGGTGAGCGGAAAGGTTGTTGACCTGACGAAGAAAGAATACGAGCTTCTGACCTATCTGGTGCAGAATAAGAATATTGTGTTGACCAGAGAACAGATTTTGAACGAAGTGTGGGGCTACAGCTATATTGGCGAGACAAATGTGGTGGATGTGTATATCCGCTATCTGCGCTCCAAGATTGATGAAGCCTTTGGAAAGAAGTATATCCTGACCATTCGAGGAGTAGGTTATTATGTCAAAGAGGAATAAGCTGTTCAGCGGCTTTCATCATCTGGCCATTGCCAAGAGGATCACGCTTTTATATGGCGGCATTTTTACGCTGTCTCTGCTGTTTCTGAGCGGTTTTATGATCCTGAATATTTCCAGTATGCAGCAAAGTACCATGCGAAGGGAACTGCAGGATTCCATGCGGGAAGTACAGCAGTATTTGGATCAGGGGAAACGGCTGTCTGATCATATGTTATCGAAGCTGCTGGAGGATAGTTATGTAGAAGCCAGCGTATTCAGTTATGAAGAAAATAAAATGTACAGTAGCACCCGGGAGAATCTTCCGCCTTTTATTCTGCATCCGGAAACAGCCATGCAAAGGGTGCCGGAGCGAAACGGAGCAAATCCGGAGCCTCCTTATCTAAAGGAAAAGGAACTGAAGAATACCGGTTTTGAAATCAATGTAAAGCGTGAAAATAAAAGTGGGAATCTGGAATATATTCTGGAGAATGAAACTGACCAGCAGTTTATGCTACATTCTGTTCATTATCAAACGGAAAACGGGATCTATCGTATTCAGCTGTTTCGTATGATGGCTGATGGAGGCTATATGATCTGGAACTTCATGTCCAAGCTGCTGATCGCGGATGTCATTGGTATTCTGGGGGCTTTTCTGATTGGGCAGTATATCAGCCGTAGGATGCTGAAGCCGGTGGCAGCCATTCGTGAGGCGGCGGAGCGGATCTCCATCGAAGATCTGAGCCAGCGGATTTCTATGGAAGGGCCGGATGATGAAATGAAGGAACTGACGGTGACCTTCAATTCCATGATCGATCGACTGGAAAATTCTTTTCAGAAGCAGAATCAGTTCATTTCCGATGCTTCTCATGAATTGCGTACCCCTATTTCCGTGATTCAGGGCTATGCCAATCTGATCAACCGCTGGGGAAAAAGCGACCCTGCTATTTTGCAGGAATCCATTGATTCTATTCTGACAGAAACCGATCATATGAGTGCCTTGATCCGTCAGCTGCTTTTTCTGGCAAAAAGCGATCAGAACCGATTGAGTGTGCAGAAGATGCGAATGTCTTTGAATGAAGTGGCGGCGGAGCTGGTGCGTGAAATGGAAGTTTTGGATGTACATTCCAAGATCACGCTGGTGGAAGAAGCGGATGTGGAAATTTTTGGGGATTACGATCTGGTCAAACAGCTTCTCTGGATCCATGGGGAAAATGCCCTGAAATATGCAAAAGATAAGGGAGAAGTGGAAATCAGGGTTTGGAAGGACAGGAAATTTGGCTATGTTTCGGTCAGGGATAATGGCGTTGGTATCGCAGCAGAGGATATCCCTAAAATTTTCGACCGTTTTTACCGGGTAGATAAATCCAGAAATAAAGAGATTTCCGGCACGGGCCTTGGTCTTGCCATTGCCAAATGGATTATGGATAGCCATGACGGCGAAATTCTGGTGGAAAGCAAAGTGGGCGAGGGTACGGTATTTATCAATAAATTCCGCCTGTTTGCTTCCGAGAAAAAGATGGAAACAAAAATAAAACAGAAAAAGGAAGAATAACCCTTGTTTGAACCGAACCATTTTGTGCGGACAGCACAAAAAAGACTTTTGCAGAATTAAATT
>CALFPN010000145.1 GCA_937919015.1 uncultured Clostridia bacterium | reverse complement strand
ATATTTTCGGTCGGCGGAGTTACAGAGAAGTACTCCGAAACGGTAAGGCTATGACCCTCCTTGCCGGCAAAAGTATGCTCGTATGCGGCAAGCAAATCCACACCCTTCCAGCGGTTCTTGTTGAACTCATTGGCTGTATAGCTGCTAAGCAGATTATCCTCCGCACCCAAATAAGAGGTATTATTTACTCTCGTGGAGTTCCAATTACCAAACCAACATAGACTGCATCGGGAAAAGCGAAGGGCCACAGAGCATAAATAACCGGACCAGCTACGGAAATGATGGGGATGGTCTTGACTGTTTTGGAAATGTTGAATTTGTGCATGGTGATTTATTGAATTTTGATGATATATCGGGTGGGTTTAATAAATATAAAAATATCAATGAGTCAATCAATAATAATTTGGCATCTGCTTCGAATAGTTTTAGATGTATTACTTTTGCGAATTATAGATTTTAATGTCTTCAATTCATCATCTGTAAGTTTAATGACATATTTTCTTGGTCTTGCCATATAAATCACCGCCGTTTTCTTTTATTTTAACATGAAGCGGCTATAATAGCTATAAATATTTAGTTAAATATCAACAATACAGTTCACTAGCAAAACATGAGTATCCGGAGACAGAGCTGCTGAAATGGCTTCAGTTTATCAATGCAGAGACCAAGGAGGAATTTGAAATGGCAGCGGAAAAAAGCGAAGATACGGGCTCTGCTCGACGTGGGGGTGCATTGGGACAGTTCGGCAGGGGCATGATGATTCCCGATTTTGAGAATGCCGCATTTGCCTTGGCTGCTGGCGAGATGTCTGCTCCAATCAAATCTACGGTAGGGTACCACATCATTTACATGACGGAACGTCATCCTTTTGAACCTTATGAATTCCATCGCGAGAATATTATAAAGTTCCTTGAACAGCGTGGCATTCAAGAGATGGCAGCAAATGCCTATCTGGATTCGTTGGCTGCAAAAAAGGGAATGGCGCGAGCTGAGGTGATAGATGAACTGCATCAGGATGTGATTGAAAAGGATGCTGAATTGATCAGACGTTCTATCGAACCCCTGCGCGAGCTTGCTTTGGGCGGTACTGCTGTTGGTACAGGGCTGAATGCACCCGAAGGCTTTGCGGAAGCGGCGGCAGAGGAGGTTTCCAAACTGACAGGGATCAAATTCATTACTGCGGAAAATAAGTTCCATTCTCTGACAGCCAAGGACGAGATCGTATTTGCGCATGGTGCCTTGAAAGGTCTGGCGGCGAATCTGATGAAAATCGCCAATGATGTGCGCTGGCTGGCAAGCGGCCCTCGCTGCGGGCTGGGGGAAATCTATATCCCCGAAAATGAACCCGGTTCTTCCATTATGCCCGGTAAAGTGAACCCTACCCAGTGCGAAGCCATCACCATGGTTGCTGTGCAGGTCATGGCCAATGATGCAGGCATTGGTATCTGTGCCTCTCAGGGCAATCTGGAACTGAATGTGTATATGCCCGTGATGATTTATGAATATCTTCAGTCTGTGCGTCTCTTGGCCGATGGTCTGGATTCCTTCCGTGAAAAATGCGTTTGCGGTATTGTGGCCAACAAAGAAAAAATGGAGGGAAATCTCCATCGCTCCCTGATGCTGGTTACAGGTCTCAGCCCTTATATCGGCTATGAAAATGCGGCCAAAACAGCGAAAAAAGCCTATGCGGAGAATATTTCCCTGAAAGAAGCCTGCGTGGCTTTGGGATTTTTAACAGAAGAAAAATTTGATGAAGTATTCCATCCTGAACAGATGGTATAAGTGAAAGTGGAGATGAAGGCATGAAGACGAGCTGTATGGACTGCTTGCAGGCAAATACGGCTTGGAATTCGTTGCCTTGCGGAGCAACAGTACCGAAAAGAACGAAGTTCTTTGAGGTAATCTCCGCTGAACGGATATAAAAGGAGTAAAACTATGGACATCAATAAAAAAGCATTGGATTTACATTATGAAATGAATGGGAAAATCGAAGTGGTTTCCAGAAGACCTGTGGAAACCAGAGAAGACCTTTCCCTGTTATACACGCCCGGGGTAGCAGAACCTTGTCGTGTCATCGAAAAGGACTATGAAGAATCTTTCCGCTTGACTAGACGCTCCAATCTGGTAGCAGTCATCACCGACGGCACGGCAGTCCTTGGTCTGGGGGATATCGGCCCTGCGGCAGGTATGCCTGTGATGGAGGGAAAATGTGTGCTGTTCAAGGAATTCGGTGACGTGGATGCCTTCCCTCTGTGTATCGACTCCAAGGATGTAGACACCATCGTCAATACCATTTATCTCATTTCCAAAAGCTTTGGCGGCATCAATCTGGAGGATATCTCTGCCCCCAGATGCTTTGAAATAGAACGCAAACTGAAAGAACTCTGCGATATTCCTGTCTTCCATGATGATCAGCATGGGACAGCTATCGTGGTTGCGGCAGCGATGCTGAATGCCATGAAGGTGACAGGCAAAAAGATGGGAGAAATGCGTATTGTCATCAATGGTGCTGGTGCGGCAGGGATCGCCATTGGCAAGCTGCTGATTTCCATGGGCTTTGGCAATATCATCATGTGCGACAAAAACGGTATCATCTGCGAAGGGGATGAAGGCCTCAACAGCGGTCAGGAGGAGATCTCCCATATCAGCAACATCCATCATGAAAAAGGTCTGCTGGCCGATGCCATGAAGGGGGCAGACGCTTTTGTGGGCGTTTCCAGACCGAATATGGTCACAAAGGAAATGGTGGGTACCATGAATAAAGGCATTGTGTTTGCCATGGCGAATCCCGTTCCGGAAATCATGCCTGAGGAAGCAAAAGCAGGCGGCGCGGCGGTTGTGGGTACAGGCCGTTCCGATTTCCCCAACCAGATCAATAATGTGCTGATCTTCCCCGGTATCTTCAAAGGGGCACTGGCTGTCCGTGCAAGAGAGATTACAGAAAGCATGAAGCAGCGTGCGGCTTATGCCATTGCGGCAATGATCCCTGAAGAAGAACTCCATGCGGAAAATATTATTCCATCTGCCCTGAACAAGGCGGTGGCAGATGCGGTTGCAAAAGCAGTAGCAGATGTGGCTGTTGAAGAAGGCATTGCTCGTATCAAACCTGAATAAATAGAAAAAAGACTGCAACGCATTACAGAGAAGCAGTCTTATTTTTTTGAATTGCTTTTTCCAGTGCCTGCAGGAATTTTTCGTCATCTTCCTTGGTGCGTTTCCGTACATGCCCGCCGCGGGATTTTTTCTGGCGGCGCATTTCGCGGGAAAGATGTCTTTCAAAAAGCATACGGTCAATGTTTTCTTGAGTATAGAAAAAACCATTGTGATGAAGAACCGTCGCTTTTTTTGCCAGCAGGAGAGAAGCCAGACCATAATCCTGCGTGATACAGATATCTCCTTCCAGCGTACGATTGGCAATAGCAAGGTCGGCACTGTCTGCCCCTTGATCAACGGTAACTACGTTCACAAAGTCCTCGTTGTAAAACAGCATATGTGCCACATCGCAGACCATAATAACTTCCAGACTGTATTTTTTTGCACAGCCAATGATGAGTTCCTTTACCGGACAGGCATCGGCATCTACCATAATTTTCATGTGCTTTCCTCCTTTCAGAAGAAAACCCCGCCCATAAGAGCGGGGGATAATGTCTTAGAAGCCAAGTTCTTCACCGATCAGGATTACTTTGATTCTGCCTGCAGGGCGGCAAACTCTGGTTACCAGTACCTGATTGCAGATACATTCGGGAGAGGTGCAGTTGTGGCATGTGCCGTCTACTGCACAGGGAGTTTTGCCCATGAAACGCATGCTGTTTACAGGAGCCACATAGCCGCGTACTCTTTTGATGGCTGCATCTACATCCTGACAAACTTTGCTCAGACTTGTCAGAACAATGACGTTATTAGGGCCAAAACAGATGGAAGCCACACGGTTGCCTGTACCGTCAATATTTACCAGAACACCGTCTTCAGACAGGGCATTTGTGCTTGTCAGGTAAAAATCTGTCAGAAGGCCTTGACGCATCATTTCGCGCATTTCGGCAGGGTTTGCTGCAGTGTCTCTGTCGATGACATTGTAGTTCCCTTCTTTGACTGCCTTTGTCAGACCCATGTCGCGGATGGTCATGGAACCGCCCCAAGTTACACTGCTGCCTTCGGGCATCAGAGAAAGGGCTTTTTCAATGGCTTCTGCTGCTGTAGGGCAGTAGTATGCTTCAAAATGACGTTTTTCCAGATTTTTTACCAGTGTTGCGCTCAGTAATTCTTTTCTTTTTTCCTGTGGTGTCATGTATAAAACCTCCTCTTGGTCTTGCGAATTTCTCTTGGCTTTATCATATCACATGCAATAGGATTTTGCATCATTTTTCCTTGCAAAGGGGTGGTTTCTCCTTTATCATAGGAGAAGAGGTGATACCATGAAAAAAATCGAAAGTCGTGATAATAAATGGGTCAAACGACTGAACGGATTGAAAATAAAGAAAAACAGAGATAAAGAGGGGGTTTTTGTAGCAGAGGGTCTGCGTTTTATCAGTGAAATTCCTTCGGAATGGACGGTGGAATCCTATGCGGTCAGCGAGACTTTTGCCAATGAAAACGAGCTTTCTGTATATGAAAAGAAGGGGGAGGTTCTGTGTCTGCCTGATGCTTTGTTTGCGTCTGTCTGCGATACGGAAAACCCACAGGGGATCCTTGCTGTGTGTAAAAAGCTGAATTGGAATGAAGAAGCTGTGTTTGCAAAAGAAAAGCCTTTTCTGATTTTAGCGGAAGAACTGAATGATCCCGGCAATCTTGGAACGGTCATCCGTACCGCCGATGCCTGTGGTGCCGATGCTGTTTTCCTTTCCAAAGGCAGCGTAGACCTGTATAATCCAAAGGTGCTGCGTTCTACGATGGGTTCCATGTTCCATGTACCTGTATTCCAGAATGTAGACCTGAAGGAAATTTCTGTAAAACTGAAGGAAAATCATATTCCCCTCTATGCGGCGCATCTGAAAGGGGATACTTATCCCTATGACCTTGATCTTGCTGAAAGCTGTGCATTTATGATCGGCAATGAAGCCCGTGGTCTGTCTGACGATGCGGCAGACCTTTGCGACAGATGGGTAAAGATCCCCATGCCCGGACAGGCGGAAAGCCTGAATGCATCCATCGCGGCAGGGGTACTGATGTATGAAGTGGTCAGACAAAGACTGGAGAGATAAGAAGAAGCGATATTCCGAAGATATTCGGCGTATCGCTTCTTCTTTTATGGTTTAGGGATCTGTCTGCCTTCGTGATCCATTTCGTATTCTCCCCGATGGATCAGTTCAGAAATGGGTACGATATCGAATCCTTTATTTTTCAGCCCTTTCAGGATGGTATCTAATACTTGCGGGGTATATTTTGCATCATTATGAAAGAGAATAATGGAACCGTTTCCCAGATGCTTGTGGTTCAGAACCTGATTGATTTCTGCTTCAGCACCTTGTTCCTTCCAGTCTAGGCTGTCGACATCCCATTGAATGGTATAATAACCATTTTGCGTTGCTGTTTCGATCACCTCATTATCATATTCTCCGAAAGGCGGGCGGAAAAGATCCATTTCTATTCCGGTCAGGTCTTTCACGTTTTTATGGCATTTCTGCAGTTCTTCTGTAATTTGCCCTGCGGTCTGCTGTGCCATGTGGGGATGGGTTGCAGAATGATTTCCAAGATCATGGCCGGCCTCGGCTATTTTTTTCACCTCTTCCGGATATTTCTCTACCCAATAACCGCAGAGGAAAAAAGTAGCCTTCACATCATTCTCGTCCAGAATCCGTAACAATTCGTCCGTATCATCAGCCCCCCAGGCTGCATCGAAGCTGACAGACACCTTTGGCTCTTCTGTCTGGACGCAATAGATAGGGAGTTTTCGTTCCAGATTGGCCGCAGCAAAAGAACCAACTTTTGTGGCAGCAGGAGGAATGCAAAGGACAGTCAAAAGGACGGCCAGTCCAAGGATGCCGATTCCCAGTTTTTTCTTTGAAATATGTATGCTTTTCGATAGTTTCATAAAAATACCTCCAAAGGATTTGCTATCAGTATATTGCAATCCGTTTCAAATCAGAATGAGAAAAGAGCATTTCATACCGAAATGCTCTTTTTGCTACCGATTCAGCCACCAAACACCAAAATTCAGAACAGCGGCGAAGCAGCACCAGATCAGATAGGGGATCTGCAGCTTTGCTGCTTTTAAATCGATCTGTGCAAATTCTCGTATCATCTTTGCCACCAAATAGATCAGAAGCAGCAGCCACAGAAATGCCAGAAAATACCGATGCAGGCCAAAGAAGATGACACTCCAGAAAAAATTGACTGCCAGCTGCAGGCCATAGGTTCTCAGGGCTTGTTTCTTTTTTGGATCATTGGATT
Source organism: uncultured Clostridia bacterium (assembly GCA_937919015.1). Taxonomy (GTDB): domain Bacteria; phylum Bacillota; class Clostridia; order Lachnospirales; family Anaerotignaceae; genus Anaerotignum_A. The sequence continues at coordinate 13,729 of CALFPN010000145.1, read as the reverse complement.
GCCACACCCGTGCTGCGCTGATTCCCATCAGAATATACAGAATCGTCCAGACGATCGGGAATACTGCATTTGGAGGTGTGAAAAAAGGTTTTCTCTGCATATCATAATAGGGCATACCCTTCATGGTTATGAAAGCGGATACACCGCCGATGGCCAATGGGATGGCAATGGATAACAGATAGGGTTTATATTTTTTTAATGTCATATTTATCACCTCTCCTTAACATATGCAGTCAAAACGGTGTCAATTCCCTTTGCTGCTGAGAGGATTGCTACGTTTTTCCCAGAACAAATTGTTATCAGGTGCAGCCTTTCCATGAAGATCGTAGTGGGAATTTTGCCGAATCTGATAATAGTCTTTTTTGTCGACTGTATCTTTTGAGATATGGGGATTCAGGTCGTTTTCATATTGTTCACTCATATTTATCACCTCCATCTTAGTATGTCCAAATATGATCGATAAAAAGTATAAAAATAAGGAAACCTACAGCCCTTGATTTTTCCTTCTAATCTGCTACAATGATGAGGTTAAGAGTCGTTTTTGATGATATTGAAGGAGAAACAAAAATGGAAGAAATGGTTTTTCAGATCGGGCCCATTCGTCCGCCCAGTGAAGCAAACAGTCTGCTGCTGCGCGTAACGATCAACTGCCCTTGGAATAAATGCAAATTTTGTATGTTATATAAAAAATATGATTTTCATACACGCCCTGTGGAAGATGTCAAAAAAGATATTGATACCATGGCGGAACTGAGAGATCGTATCCTGCAGTATAAAACCGAAGATGAATGGGATATCGAAGCCATCAACAAAGATTACCAGACCCTGACAACAGACGACCAGCGTTGGTGCTACCACATGGTATTCCGCTGGATGACAGAAGGGGATTGCAACTCCATTTTCCTGCAGGATGCCAATACCATGTGCCTGCGTCCAGACTGGCTGGCGGAGATCATTCGTTATGTTCGTGTGAAACTGCCCGAAATCAAACGGATCACATCCTATGGCAGAGCCAATACATTGGCAAAGATCAGCCCGGAAGATTATAAAATGCTGAAGGAAGCGGGGCTGGATCGTATCCATTCCGGCTATGAATCCGGTTCCGATAAAGTCCTTGCCTTGATCGAAAAGGGCTGCACCCAGGAGGAACAGATCATCGGCGGCAGAAAGGTAAGAGAAGCAGGCATTGAATTGTCTATTTATTTTATGCCCGGTGTCGGCGGTAAGGAGTTGTCTGATGACAATGCCATTGAAACGGCAAAAGTCATCAATGCAGTTAATCCGAACTTTGTTCGACTGCGTACCTTCGTACTGAGAACGGGTTCTCTGATGGAAGAAGTACGGGATTCCGGCAACTGGACAGAAGATACAGATATGAATAAACTGCTGGAGATCAGAAAGCTGTTGGCGAACATCGACCCTTCCAAAGCAAACGGCAGAATTACCAGTGACCATATCATCAACCTGCTGCAGGAAGTAAATGGCCAGATGGATACAGACCTGCCTTGGATGTTGGAATATATCGACTCTTTCCTGGCATTGCCCAAGCTGGAACAGCGTAAATATCAGATGGCGCGCCGCATGGGCTTCCCTCTGGACTGGAAACAACTGTGGCGCATGCGTGAAAGCGACCAGCTGATTATTGAGGATCTGGCAAAGAATCTGGTGGATGAAAAAGAATGGGAAAAGAAGCTCCATGAATACATGGACAACTATATTTAAGGAGGCGGTTAAATGAATATGGAAACGATTTTTACAGCGATCATTCCCGCGATACTGATTTTTTTCCTTGTGTTTTTTAATATTCGCAAAATGCAGAAACAGGCAAAAATTATGAAAATGGAGCATGAAGGAAAATGCGGCAGTGGCTGTGCAAGCTGTGCTCACAGCAAAGACTGTCATTCTGAAAAAAAGACGATCGATAAGTAAAAAACAGGCCTCTGATCATTTTGTTCAGAGGCTTTCCATATCTTACAAATACTGTAAGAATGCCGCGAAACTTGACAGAAGAGCTGTTTCCCAATATACTATGTGAAAAGAAACTTTATATTTTTCGTATGATTTTGGAGGGATATTTTTTGGAAGCTTATATAGGCCTTGTGCTTTCCGTGATTTTGAACCTAGTGTTGCTGACGAAGATGGGCGGCAAGCTGGTACAGGGCAAAGAAAATACGGTGACGGAAGAAGAAATCCGTCAGATGGTGGATGCCGGTGGCGATAATGGTTCAATCGACGAAAACGAAAAGGAAATGATCAATAACATTTTCGAACTGGGCAATCTTTCCGCAGGCAGCATTGCGACCCACAGAACCGATATCGTTGCAGTGCCCTTAGATGCGACGCTGGAAGATATCAAAAATGTGACGGCTGCGGAAAAATATTCCCGTATCGTTGTATATGATGATAATATTGATAATATCGTCGGCGTATACCATGTAAAGGATATGGTGAAATATATCCTTGCGGATGTGACCCGTGTGGAAGAAGGGAATTTTCATCTGGAAGATCTTCTGATGGAACCCTATTTCGTTCCTTTCTCTAAAAAAGTAGATGAACTGCTGGAAGAAATGCAGCTGGAAAAGGTGCATATGGCCATCGTTATCGATGAATATGGCGGCACAGCTGGGATCGTTACCATGGAAGATATCATGGAAGAAATCTTCGGCAATATTTTTGACGAATATGATGAAGAGGAAGAGGAGGATATCACGCTGATCGAAGAAAATATCTATCGTATCAACGGCTCTACAGATTTGCAGGATGTGGAAGAACAGCTGGAAGTTACCTTTGAAGAGGATGAAGATTATGACACGCTGGGCGGTTATCTGATCGGTCAGTTGGGGCGTATCCCCGAAGATGATGAAGTGATCGAAATGGCCCTGCATGGCTGGCTGTTTCAGGTGGAAGCATTTGAAGAAAAACGAATTTTGAAGGTGTTGGCATCCAAACTTCCTGAGGAAGAACAGACGGAAGAAGATGCTGAAGAAGATAAAAATGAGGATTAATCAAAAGGAGGAAAAAGAGATGTTAAATGAAAAAGTAGTAGCACTGCTGAATGACCAGATCAATAAGGAGTTTTATTCTGCATATCTGTATCTGGATTTTTCTAATTTCTATGATGATAAAGGTTTGGACGGTTTTGCAAACTGGTATCGTATTCAGGCGCAGGAAGAAAGAGATCATGCCCTGCTGTTCTATGATTACCTGCATAACAACAGCGAAAAAGTGACACTGGGTGCCATCGCAGCTCCCGATGTGGAACTGAAAGAACTGATGGATCCTCTGCAGGAAGGTCTGAAACATGAACAGTATGTAACAGACCTGATCCATACCATCTATGCTGCAGCAAAAGAAGTGAATGACTTCAGAACCATGCAGTTCCTGGATTGGTTTGTAAAAGAACAGGGCGAAGAAGAAAAGAATGCCAACGATCTGATTACAAAGATGGAACTGTTTGGCAGCGATCCCAGATCTCTGTATCTGCTGGATCAGGAACTGGCAGCAAGAGTATATACAGCACCTTCTCTGGTTCTGGATTGATTTGATTGAAAGCGCACAACGAAAGTTGTGCGCTTTTTTTTCTGGAACCAGAAAATTTGTCCCTCCATATTCTGAAAAAGAAAAGAACGAGAGGATGGATTTCCTATGCCCAACCGTAACTGGTACGAAACAAGTGATGATATGCTCATGCCTTTGCCCCTGACTGAGGCGGAGATCAATGGTACATTTTCGGAAGAAGTACTGACAGAGGAGATGGCCAATGACAATGCCCGCGGGCGGTATCCTTCTATCACTTTGCCCAACAATACAAGTATTACTGTTATTCCCATTATTCCCGGCATTACGCTTTTTGGTTATATTCGTTTTCTGAATGCCAGTCCCGGGGAACCCAGTGTAGATATTTATGTGAATGGCAGAAAAGTGGCGGACGGTCTGCTGTATCGGAATTTCACGGAATATATGAAAGTATTTCCCGGTCAGTATCGGATTGCTGTTTATGCCGCAGGCACCAGAAGAAACCCTCTGAGTGTGACAATGCTTCGTGTGCAGGCCAATGATATTATTACCATGGCAGTGATCGGTCTGGCAGGAGATATTTCTACACAGGCCATCAATGATAGTCGCCGGTTCCTAAATAGAAACCGTGCTTACGTTCGTTTTGTGCAGTTATCCCCCAATGCACCGACCATGGATGCTTATTGGGATGATGCACTGGTTTTGGCCGAATTGAATTATCAGGATGTGAGCCGCTATCTGCAGACAACAGCAGGCAGCCATAATCTGAAAATGCGGGATAGTCTCAGTGGCGCAAATCTGGTAGAAAGTCCCGATGTTACCGTCGAAAACGGCAAGGCATATACCATCTATATTGTCGGAGATATCAATGACCGAACCGGACTGCAGATTCTTGTGCCGCTGGAAGGGGCTACCTATCTGGATTTTGGAGACTAAAATCACATTTTTTCCCGAAAAACCTTTGCGAAACAGAGATTGTATGTTAAAATACTGTCAATGGTAAGCCGTAAGGCAATAAAAATGAAGTACGATAAGAAAAGGGAGATCAAAAATGTTAAAAGGCAAAACCGTTGTTTTGGGTGTAACAGGCAGCATTGCTGCTTATAAAATGGCAAATGTAGCAAGTATGCTGATCAAAATGCATGCAGACGTACATGTGATCATGACACAGAATGCATGCCAGTTTATCACTCCTGTTACCTTTGAAACATTGACGGGCAATAAATGTATGGTAGATACCTTCGACCGCAATTTCCAGTTCCATGTGGCTCATGTTTCCATTGCGAAAAAGGCTGATGTAGTTCTGGTTGCACCTGCATCTGCAAATGTGATTGGCAAACTGGCAAATGGTATTGCAGATGATATGCTGACAACGACTGTAATGGCATGTACCTGCAAAATTATCGTTGCGCCTGCAATGAATACAAATATGTATCATAACCCTATTCTGCAGGATAATCTGAAAAAACTGTCCGGTTACGGATATGAAATTATTGCTCCTGAAAGAGGGATGCTGGCTTGCAGAGATGAAGGCGATGGCAAAATGCCTTCTGAAGATGTTCTGGTAAACTATATTTTGAGAGAAATTGCTTATGAAAAAGATCTGGCAGGGATGAAAGTGATCGTAACAGCAGGCCCTACCCAGGAAAGCGTTGATCCTGTGCGTTATATCACAAACCACTCCACAGGCAAAATGGGGTACGAACTGGCAAAAGCAGCGATGCTGCGCGGTGCGAAAGTAACACTGGTCAGCGGTGTGACCTCTCTGGCAAAACCTATGTTTATCGATTATGTGCAGGTAAGAAGCGCAGGGGATATGTTTGAAGCCATGAAAGAACGTTTTCTGGACAATGATATCATCATCAAAGCTGCGGCTGTGGCAGATTATACACCCAGCACATACAACGAAGAAAAAACAAAGAAAAAAGACGATGATATGTCTATCCCTCTGACAAGAACACAGGATATCCTGAAATATATGGGGGAACACCGCAGAGAAGGTCAGTTCTACTGTGGTTTTTCCATGGAAACCCAGAATATGCTGGAAAATTCCCGTGTGAAACTGACGAAGAAAAATATCGATATGGTCGTTGCAAATAACCTGAAGATTGCAGGCAGCGGCTTTGGCACAGATACGAACGTAGTTACCATGATTTCCAAAGAAGAGGAAATTGAACTGGAACTGTTGACAAAAGAAGAAGTGGCTCATAAGATTCTGGATCAGATCCTGAAACTGAAAGGTTAATAAAGTATAAATAGAAAGAAGAATGCCCGCGAAAATTGCGGGCATTCATTTTATATAATTGGTTACATAAATAGATTTTCACTTAATTTAATATAAAATAATTTAATTATTTTCTTTGAAATCTATTGCCGTTTATGTTGAAATATTGTACTATGATAAAAACGAAAAACGAAAGGTTGCTTTCGTTGGGAGGGAAAGGAAATGAAACAGATCATAAAAAAATGGCTTGTAATGTGTATGATCGCAGTGCTTCTGCTGACCGGCTGCGGGGGGCAGGATGCAGTAAATGGATCAGATACAAAAACAGCAGCATTTCCTGAAGATATGTATGCGGAAAGCAATGTGGTGGAAGATGTTCTGACAGAACAGATGGTACCTCTGGCAGGTTCACCTGTGGATACAGCAACTATTCATGTTCCTGAAGCCAGCGGTGTGATCGTTTACGGCGGTGATGCCAAAAGTAAAGGGGTAACCATGGATGCTTCCAATACAGATCATGGCTATGTGATGATTAAATGTGATAATGGCTCTGATGCAAGAAAAAAGGTTATTGTACAGGGTCCTTCCGGCGTGAAATATACTTATAATCTGAATAAAAAAGGTGCATATGAAACCTTTATCCTTTCTGATGGCGATGGGAAATATACCATTGGTGTGTTCCAGAATGTGGAAGGCACAAAATACAGTACGTTATTCAGCAAACAGCTGGATGTCAAGCTGACGGATCAGTTTGCACCATTCCTTCGTCCGAATCAGTATGTGGATTATACCCCAGACTGTCAGACAGTGAAACTGGCAGAGCAATTAACTGTGGGCAAGACGGATGATTTGCAGAAGGTGCAGGCGGTTTATCACTATGTAGTAAAAAATCTGACCTATGATAAGCAGAAAGCCCAGACGATACAGAGCGGCTATCTTCCTGTAGTAGATAAAGTTCTGGCGGAAAAAAAGGGAATCTGCTTCGATTATGCGGCAGTCATGACGGCTATGCTTCGCAGTCAGAATATTCCTACAAAGCTGGTGACCGGATATACCGGCTCTGCATACCATGCCTGGATTTCTACCTATACGGAGGAAACAGGATGGGTGGAAGGGATCATCTTCTTTGATGGTGTTTCCTGGAAGCTGATGGATCCTACCTTTGCTTCCAGCGGCAATTCCAGTGATACGATCATGAAATATATCGGTGACGGCAAAAACTATACGGAAAAATATCTCTATTAAATATATCCCATAAAACACATGAAAACCCGCTTTGCACTCGGTGATTCTGCGTCAAATGTGCAGGGGGTTTTCGTGCATCTGTAAAACATTGATTTTTGGAGGCAATATGAAAGCGAAAGTTTGGTCTAAAGAAGAAATTTCATCCTTCTGTCTGGAATTATCCCTGCTTTTAAAAGCAGGCCTTCCTGCGGAAGTTTGTTTTTCCATTCTTGCGGAGGAAGAAACGGACGGAGCCAAAAAAGTTGTTCTGGAGAGACTGTATAAAAAAGCCGGTTACGGTGATTCCGTTTATGAAGCCATGACAGAGAGCGGCGTCTTTCCGGAATATATGCTGAAAATGGTTCGGATGGGGGAAGAAACGGGCTATCTGGAGTCTGTATTCCGTGCCCTTTCGGTGTACTATGAAGAACGCCGCCGTACAGAACAGGCATTGAAGGAAACAGCGGTTTTCCCGGTGATTCTGCTTGTGATGCTGCTGTTTGTGGTAGTCGTTTTGATGACAGAAGTCCTGCCGGTGTTTCAGGATGTATTTGCACAGCTGGGAGGAACCTTGCCACTGATCGCTTTGTTTTTCCTGCAGATCGGTACAGCACTGCAGAAAGCAAAGGTCTTTTTTGTGATCTTGGGCCTTTTCCTGCTTGTGGGTTTTACAGTAGTTCTCTTTCATGAGAAAACAAAGGGAAAATGGAATCTGTTCTTGTCAAAAAAATTTACCACCACAAAAACAGGAAAGCTGTATGATGCAGCTCACTTTGCATCCGCATTACATATGGGTATTTCCGGCGGACTGGATTCAGATCAAGCATTGGAGATGGCAGAATCTTTTTGCGAAAGCGGGATGCGGGATAAAATTTCAGCTTGCAGGAAATCTACGCTGATGGGAAAACCGCTGTCAGAGGCCATTGCAGAACAGAAGCTGATGAAGCCAATGTATTGTCGGATGCTTTCTGTAGGGGTAAAAACGGGTTCTCTGAACAGTACTTTGGAGGAGATCAGCCGCAGAAGCAAAGAAGAAGCCTCTACTTCTTTGCAGAAAATGGCATCCAGAATAGAACCTGCTGTTGTAATCATTCTTTGCGTAGTGGTTGGTATACTGCTGCTTTCTGTGATGTTCCCGCTGGCAGGCATCATGCATTCTTTGGGATAGGGAGGCAGTTTTATGAAAAAGAAGGAAAACAGACTGCTGTCTTTTCTGGCGGAATATGGTATTTCCTTTCTGCTGTTTGGAATGATCGGGACTATTTGCATTAGCGGCATGCACGGTGCAGAACAAAAACAGCAGGAAGAAGCCCTGCGGATCGCAGAAGAAAGCATCCTGCGCGGTGCAGTCAGCTGTTATGCTCTGGAAGGCTTTTACCCACCAGATTATGCATATTTAAAAGAAAACTACGGTATTCGTGTGGATGAGGAAAACTATGCAGTGTTTTACTATGTGTTTGCCTCCAATATGATGCCTGAGATTACTGTCGTTGAGAAATGAGGGAAAATAGATGGGAAAACAATCCCGTTTGCTGGAAATCATACCGAACTTTCTACTATTTTTTCTATTTGCATTCTGTATGTTTTTGGTTTTATTAGGCGGCGCAAAAGTATATAAAAACGTTTCCGGTGTTATGGAAAAACAGTTTAGTACACACACCTGTATCAGCTATGTGACGGCAAAGGTGCGTCATTATGATCGGGAAGGTGCTGTTTCTGTTGGGAAGATCGGAGAGAAGGAGGCGATTTTACTGCAGGAAGAAATCGATGGAGAACGTTATGTGACCTATCTGTATTGTTCCGAGGGCAATCTGATGGAGTTATTCTGTTCTGCGGATATGGAAGTCTTTCCTGTGAATGGACAAGCGATCATGTCTCTGGATGCCCTGACAGTCTCCATGGAAAATGGCTTGCTTTCTTTTTCCTGTGAAGTAGAGGGGGAACAGGTAAAAACCTCTGTATTCCTGCAAAGTGGAGAGGGGGCAGCAGTATGAGAACACATTCCAAAACACCTTTATTTCTCATGGAACTGATCGTCATGCTGCTGGTATTTTCTGTCTCTGCGGCTGTCTGTCTGCAGGTATTCGCAGGTGCAAAACGCATTTCCGAAGAAAGCAGCAGACTGGATGCCGCTGTGATACAGGCCCAGACTATTGCTGAATACTGGAAATCGACCCATGGCAACTTAGAGAAAACCGCTGAAATGATAGGTGTGTTCCCGGAAAAAAACGGCTTTGCCGTGTATGATGAAAAAAATCAGATGCATATGGAATTTACCCAGGAAGGCTCCAGAGCAGACATTGTTGTACTGAACGGAAAAAAAGAAATATTCTCTTTGACCTGTGAGGCGGTGATGATCGATGGCTGAGAAAAAAAAGCCGAAAATCAGCATTGGTATCACATCCATGACAGTCATATTATGTGTTCTCTGTTTGACGGTTTTTTCTGTTCTGACCCTTTCTACAGCTCTTTCAGAACAGAAATTTTCAGAAAAAAAAGCCCTTTCTACACAGAACTATTATGCAGCGGAAGCAGAAGCCGCGGCCATAGTCAATGGTCTGCAGGAAGCGTGGAAAAGCGGAGAGGATCTTCGTGTGTTTTCTGAAAAATATGGAATTACAACGGAGGGGGATACCTTTCGTTTTCATACATCCATTGATGCGGGACAGGAACTTCAGGTAGAACTGCATTTTTCCGATGGATTTGAGATCAAAAAATGGCAGGTGGTATCTACAGCAGACTGGACACCGGACGACAGTCTGCACGTCTGGGATGGTGAATTGCTGTTTATGGAATAAAGAAGGGAGAAAAGCTATGCTTTCATTTATAGAAATGCTTCAGGTTGCCATTGATAACGAGGCATCCGATGTGTTTATCGTTGCAGGACAGCCTTTGTCCTATAAAAAAGGAAAATCAATTTATACCATGGAAGAGGAAAAAGTAATGCCTGCAACATCCCGCGCCTTGGTGCAGGAAGCATATCAGATTGCCAACCGAGATATTTCTGTCCTTGATCGATCCGGTGATGATGATTTTGCCATTTCCGTTCCTAATATGGCGCGTCTGCGCATTCAAACAGAGAGGCTCTCTGGGGGCAGTGCTTCGCGTGGTTTCTTTTGGAATCCCTGATTATCGGAAGTTGAACATTCCGGAGGAAGTGATGAAACTTGCGGATACACAAAAAGGTATGATCCTTGTTACGGGTACAGCCGGTTCCGGCAAATCTACCACACTGGCCTGTATGATCGACCGTATCAATCATAGCCGCAGCGGACACATCATCACATTGGAAGATCCGATTGAATACCTTTATCGCAATGATAAATCTATCGTGACGCAAAGAGAAGTGGGCTTGGATACTTCTGATTATGTCATGGGGCTGCGTGCCTGTCTGCGTCAGGCACCGGATGTGATTCTGGTAGGGGAAATGCGTGACTATGAAACCATTCAGATCGCCATGACGGGGGCTGAAACAGGGCATCTGGTTTTTTCTACACTGCATACGGTTGGTGCAGTCAATACCATTGACCGTATTATTGATATTTTTCCGCCCAACCAGCAGCAGCAGATCCGTGTGCAATTGTCTATGCAGCTGCAAACGGTTATTTCTCAGCAGCTGGTGCCTTCTGTAGATGGGGGCGTTGTGCCTGTTTTTGAGATCATGCATGTAAATCCTGCCATTCGTAATCTGATCAGGGAATCCAAATCCCATCAGATCGAGACCATTATCGGCATGTCTGCGGGAGAAGGTATGGTTACCATGGATAACAGTTTGTTTGCGTTATATCAGGAAGGGAAAATCACAGCAGAAACGGCACTGCATCATTCCCTGCATTCTGATTTGATGGAAAAACGTTTGAGACAGCCGAAAGGTCGATGAGCACAATGTCAGATAAATTACGCCATATTTTCATGGTCTTGCTTACAGTTGTTTTCTGCATTTCTGTATTTCATTTTGGAAAAGCTTTTCTGGAATACAGAAAGGGCGATCAAATTTATGAATCTGCAAAGGAATTTATGGTCACAGCGGAAGCACCCGTAAAAAGGGAAGAGGAAGAAACAGTTCTGAAAAGAACGCATACAGAAATTGATTTTGAAGGAATGCGTGCAGTCAATGAAGATGTCATTGGTTGGATTCAGATTTTAAACAGCCCTGTAGATTACCCTTTGCTAAATGCTACGGACAATCAATATTATTTGAATCATACTTATGACAGACAGTGGTCTTCTTACGGTTCTATTTTTCTGGAACCCAGAAATCATCCTGATCTGAGTGAGAAACATCTGGTGATATATGGTCATAATATGGTGAATGAATCTATGTTTGGTTCACTTCTGGATTATAAGAATCAGGAGTATGCGGACAGCCATAATACGATCACGATCTGTATGCCAGACAGAGACCTGACCTATCGTGTATTTTCTGCATATACTGCTCATGTGGATTCTGTGACCTATCGTATGTCGTTCCAGAACGATGCATCTTTTGTTGAGATGGCAAACTATATGAAGGAAAATAGCGTGATACATCATGATATTATGCCGGAAGCAGGGGATCAGATCCTGACGCTTTCCACCTGTACGCCGGAAGGCGCAAAAAAATATCGCTTTGTTGTCAATGCCGTGCTGGTTGCAGATAGCAGCAAATGAGGGAAGTTCCTAACGGCAGAGGGGGAAAGCAATGTGACCGTAAATCGTGTTTCGGAATAAAAAGAAAAGACTGACGATCCATTCAGAATGGATGTCAGTCTTATTTTTTGTTACTTTTCACTGAGTACACTATCCATCAAAGATAAAAGTTCTAAAACACTGCGGAAAGAGGAAGATAAACTGTTTTCAGCATAAATGATATTTCCCTGCCAGCTGGCATTTTGACGGAAAATAATCTCCAGTTCAAAGGTAGCCAAAGGCAATTTTCCACTAAAATCAGATGTAGTTACAAAATCAAAGGATGTTTTCTCTTCAGGCTGGTCACTATCGGTAAATTGGCGTAACTGCATGGTTTTCTGAGGAAAGAACAGAGAATCAGAAATACGTTCGATCATTGTAATCAGCTGCATTACATTTTCAAAGACCATTTCTGTTTCAAAAAAAGGGTTAAAAATCGTTCCCTGTATACATTTGTTATGGTAAGAATACACTTTGATCAGTGTTGTTTTCATTTCTCTGGGAATGAATTTGGCAGGACTGATGGACATATCTTTCCTCCTCTCGGATTTACAAATTTCTGTATCAATTATAGCACAATATTGTTACAAATTCAATCTGTGGAATGTTAATGAAGAGTTGAAAACTTGTGTTTGACAAAAAATATATATTGCGGTAACATGAAAATAACTTGGTTACAAATTTGATTGTTAAAATATAATTCTGAAAAGGTTGATGCATATGAAATCCAACTATGAAATCACTATGTTTGGTGAATTTACGATTTCCAACGGAAAAGAGATCATTACAGATCAGGCAAATCGCTCCAAAAAAGTTTGGACATTACTGGAATATCTAATCGTTCATCGTGACAGGGCAGTGCCACAGAAAGAACTGGTAGATTTGCTTTGGCCCGGCAGCGATACAAAAGATCCCATCAATACACTGAAAGTACTGATGCACCGTGTGCGCACCTTGCTGGATGAATTGGGCAAAGACAGCGGCAAAAAAATGATTTATTATAAAAGCGGAGCTTATGGCTGGAATGATGAGTTGAAATGCAGTATTGATACAGAACAATTTGAAGCTGCGTTCCAATCTGCGGAAAAGGCGGAGGGGGAAAAGAAATTGGATTTCCTTCTGCAGGTAATTCGCCTTTATGAAGGGGATTTTTTGCAGAAGAATGGATCAGATCCATGGATCATGCAGCTTAGCAGCCCCTATCGCATGAAATTCTTGCAGGCAGCTTCCCGTGCATCGGCAATCCTTTTGGAACAGGGATGTTATGAAGAACTGATCGATGTTTGCAGACATGTTATTCGTCTCTGTCCTTATGAAGAAGAATTCTACGTTTATTTGTTGAAAGGATTGATCAAAACCCAGCAGGCAGATAAAGCGCAGGAAGAATATCACCGTGTGTCTGAGCTGTTCTTCCGGGAATTTGGGATTACACCTTCAGAGGAGCTGACAGCTATTTACAAAGAGGTGGTGGAAACTTCTCATGTACCGGAAATGAATCTGGAAATCATTAAAGGAAAATTGACGGAAGAGCCGACAAAAGGCTGCTTTTATTGCGAATTTGAATTTTTTAAAACAATTTATCGTCTGGAAGCGCGTTCTGCATCCAGAACCGGTCAGTCTGTTTATATCGGGCTGATGACGGTGATGAATGCGGAAGGAGATGACTTGCCAAACCAGAAAACCATGAACCGCGTGATGGATGCTTTGCATGAAACCATTCGCAGAGTGCTGCGAAAAGGGGATATTTTTACCCGCTATAGTCTGAATCAATATCTGATCATGCTGCCGACAACGACCTACGAAACCTCCAATATGGTCATGGAGCGTATTAAAAAAGCATATCGCAGAGAATTTCCAAATACGCCTGTTTTGCTGCGCTACAGCACAACGCCCATAACGCCGGATGAATTATATCAATAAAAGAAAACCCCGAGAGATAGGGCGTGATTTGTAAAACAGTTATAGGTCGTGTATCAGGAACGATACACGGCCTTTTCGTATAGCAAGGCTTGGGGAAGGCACTCCCCAACAAGATTTACCAAAGGGGCAAAACCGCAGATATGCGGATTTTGGCACCGTGGTAGAATCTTGCTCTAA
>CALFPN010000144.1 GCA_937919015.1 uncultured Clostridia bacterium | reverse complement strand
TCAGACGATGCAAGCACTGATTCTTGCAAACAATTTCAGTGCTTGCATCATTTGAAACCGGCTTTCTCCGCTATATCAAAAAAAGAAGTTATCCTTTTGGATAACTTCTCAAGTATCTTCGTCACACAGGCTTTCCTACGTTGGCATTATCCAAATCAGGTATATGGGTCGAAGATTGATCTTCCTCTCAGCCTGTTACACAAGCTCCCCGCTGTTTATTTTATACGGCTTCATTATAAACCCGCTTTTTTCAAAAGGCAAGTATTTTTTATTTGACAAAATACCGCAGTTGATCCGTGTCCCCAGTCCCCTCCAGAAGAACTTTCCATTCCCTCTCCAGTTCTTTTAACACTTCCGACGTTTCCGCAATGGAGGACACCAGCTTCCAGTTTTTCTGTACCCCCTTTTTGTAAATTTCAAAAGCAGTGGTCAGTTCTTCATAGCTGTCGGTGACCATTCTTACATCCAGTTTTCCGCCATTGCAGCCAAAGTGCAGGGCAGAAATGGTTTCCACCGAAGGCTCCTCGATCATTTTTTCATATTCATCATAGCCCTCTGTATAATACGCATCGATTTCATCCATGGTCATTTCTTCCAGATCAAACTGCATCATTTCATCACAGTATTTTTCCAGTTTCTCTGCCACATCTTTCAGTTCTTCCCCATAAAACAGCTCTACATATCTGTTTCCGTCATACATATCAGCCAATGCATACCACATAGCAGCCACTCCCTTCCGTTTCTATCCATTCTTTCCGATTTTGCTTCCTTATAATACACAGCGATGCAGATAATCGATGACGATGCGCATCGGTTCGGAAATCCATTTATCTCTGTGGTGCAATAGCTGCGTCCAGACCTCCAGCCGAATTTCAGGCACATGCACATAGCGCAGCCTTCCCTTTTCCACATAGGGTCTTGTTACATAATCCGGCAGAAGGGAAAGCCCCGCCCCATGTTCCACCAGATGACAGATCAGGTCTGCATTACCGCTGACAAACACCGGCTTGATCTCCAGAGAGCGGGCTGCCAGCTGTTCATCCATCAGGCGACGATAACTCATGCCTTTTTCCGTCAGCAGAAAAGGCTGCTTTGCCAGTTCCTCCACAGGCACACGATCCCGCTCTGCCAGAGGATTATCTGCCGCGCAGACAAAGTGCATACTGATGCGGGATTCCTGCAGAATGGCAAAGTTTGTATCGTAAATATGGCTGTCCAGCGTATACATCAGATCTGCTTCATTCTGATTCAGCAGGCGGAACATTTCCTGTGTCCCCGCAGAAATACATTCCAGTTTGATACCGGGATAATTTTTATGCAATTCCGGAAACACACGGCGAATCACTTCATTACACAAAGAATCTGCCATGGCTAGACGCACCTTTCCGCTGATTTCCGTTTCCGCTTCCTTTTCGTGCTCAAAATCCTGCAGCACTTCGTTGATCTTATAGGCCGACTGCAGCAGGCGGCTGCCATGGCTGGTCAGGGTAACGGTGCGGTTGATACGTTCAAACAGTGGCACCCCCAGTTCATTTTCCAGCTGTCTGATCTGGAAAGAAACCGTAGACTGGGAATACCCCAGCTTATCCCCCGCTTTGGTGAAGCTGCGCAGTTCTGCCACATGGATAAAGGTAATAAGGTTTTTGATATCCATAAAACCATATCTCTCCTCTCTGCATCTAGTTTTTGAATCCAAACGATGTTTATTATCAATTTTACAAATCCTAATTCTTACTGTATACTAATCCCATTGAAAAAGCAAGACAAGGTGTGGAGAAAAACAAATTTCTTTCACACTGGAAGGTGTCTGGGAGAACCTCTTCCGGAAAGGGGTATTCTAAAATGACTTTCATGTATACAATTTATGATTTTTTATGGGCAGATCTCGTTACCATTCCCCTGCCCAACGGCGGCTCCCTTGGACTCTCTCTACTGGTTCTGATTCTGGTGCCTGCCGGCATCTATTTCACTATCCGCAGCCGTTTCCTGCAGATTCGCCTGTTCCCTGAAATGCTGCGTATGACACTGGAAAAAAAGGCAAGCAACGACAAAAACAGCCTTTCCGGCCTGCAGGCTTTGATCGTTTCCACTGCGACCCGTGTCGGCATGGGCAATCTGGCCGGTGTGGTCTCCGCCATTTCCATGGGCGGTGCAGGTGCTGTTTTCTGGATGTGGATATCCGCTCTGGCCGGCTCCGCCACCGCTTATATGGAAGCAACACTGGCGCAGATCTATAAGGAAAAAGACCCCCTGTACGGCGGCTTTCGCGGCGGCCCCGCAAGATATATCCACATATTTGCCGCAAGAAAAAGAGGAAAAGAGCCCCAGAAAATGCGGTATTCCATCGTGGCAGTACTGTTTGCCCTGTCCGGTCTGATCTGCTGGTGCGGTATCAGTCAGGTCATCGGCAACTCCGTGTCCTCTTCTATGGAAAATGCCTTCGGCATCTCTCCTTTGATGACAGCCATCCTTCTGACTGCCGTTTCCGCCATCATCGTTCTGAGAAGAAATGCAACGGTAAAGGTTCTGGATGTGGTCGTCCCCATCATGGCAGGCTGCTTCTTCTTAGTAACTGTTATTATTATTCTGAAAAATATCACACTGCTTCCTGCCGTATTTGAACGCATCTTCGCAGAAGCCTTTGGTCTGAGACAGATCGCCGGCGGTTCCATTGGTGCTGTCATCATGAACGGGGTAAAACGCGGTCTGTTCTCCAATGAAGCCGGTTCCGGTTCTGCACCCTGTGCAGCCGCTGCCGCTGACGTGGATCATCCTGCAAAGGGCGGTCTGCTGCAGGCATTCGGTGTATTCGTAGATACTATCGTGATCTGTTCCTGTACAGCTATGATCATGCTGCTGGTTCCTGAAAACCTGCTGGAAGGTCTGGCAGGTATGGATCTGCTGCAGACAGCGATGCAGTATCATCTGGGTCAGTTCGGTGTTATTTTTGTGGTTATCATCCTGTGGCTGTTCAGCTTCTCCACCTTCATCGGAGTTCTGTTCTATGCCCGTTCCAATGTGGCTTACCTCTTCGGTGATAACTGG
>CALFPN010000143.1 GCA_937919015.1 uncultured Clostridia bacterium | reverse complement strand
GAGAAATTCAAATGGGAAAAGATATCTGGAAACCCGGGACAGTCATTTATCCCGTACCCGCCGTGATGGTATCCTGCGGCGATATGGAACACAAAAACATCATTACTGTGGCATGGACAGGCACCATCAACTCCGACCCCGCCATGACTTACGTTTCTATCCGCCCCAGCCGCCATTCCTATGATATCATCAAGGAAAAAGGCGAATTCGTTATCAATCTGGTCACGGAAAAACTGGCTTATGCCTGCGATTTCTGCGGCGTGCGCAGCGGCAGAGATCTGGACAAATTTGAAGTGATGCACCTGACAGCCAAAAAAGGGGAAAAGGTAGATGCCCCCATCATTTATGAAAGCCCTGTAAATATCGAATGTAAGGTAAAACAGATCATTCCTCTGGGCACCCACGATATGTTTCTGGCGGAAGTGGTTTCCGTACAGGTCAGCGATGAATTTCTGGATGAAACAGGCAAGTTCCATTTCGACAAAGCAAAACCCATCTGCTATTCCCACGGCGCATACTATGGTCTTGGCAAAAAACTGGGCACCTTTGGCTATTCCGTAAAGAAAAAGGAAGAAACCAAACCTGCAAAGGCTGTAAAAAAATCCCCTGCCAAGAAAACCACAAAGAAAGCAGCACCCAAAAAGAAAACACCAAAAAAATAATTGCTGTCCGAGATGCGTATTGGCGAACAAAAAAAATATATTCCCTTAATTCAAAACTTTTTAGTGCTTTTTTTCATCCATATAGATAAAGGAACAGTGAGACAAATTGTCATTTGACAAAGAGGTACGATTGATGGGGAAAAAATTAAAATTGGAAACAACATCATTTTCATTGCATATCATGGCTATGGTATTTATGTTATGCGACCATTTGTGGGGAACATCATTTGTTAACCATGATATATTCACATGCATAGGAAGACTTACATTTCCTATTTTTGCTTTCATGATTGTTGAAGGTTATTTCCATACCAGTAACTTGAAGAACTATGTAAAGCGATTATTGCTATTTGCTATTATCTCAGAAATCCCATTCAATTTGGTGATGGGAGGCAGTATTTTTTTCCCAATACATCAAAATGTGTTATGGAGCTTTTTATTATCCATTGGACTTATTCATTGGAATGAAAAAGCAAAAGAAAAACAAGTCTGGAAAAGAATTGGGGTTGCAATTGTAACATTGTGTATTGCATATATCGGCGGAATCATTACATTTGTTGACTATTATAATGCTGGCATCTTGATGGTTCTGACTTTCTATTTCTTCCGAGGCAAAAAATGGTGGATTTATCTTGGACAACTGCTTTGCATGTGGTATATTAACTGCGAAATGCTTGGAGGTTTCGGATATGAAATCAGCCTATTTGGCGATACATATTTCATTGCAAGACAAGGCATTGCTTTATTGGCAATGATTCCAATCTGGTTGTATAAGGGGAAACAAGGATACAACAGCCAAAAACTCCAATATATCTACTACTTATTTTATCCACTACATTTGTTGATTTTTGGTATCCTAAAATTTCTGTAAATATCAATTTGTTGAACGAAATACCGCTCTCAGACAAAGACAAAAAATAAAGAGTCCATAAGGACTCTTTTTATTATGCAATTTCTTCTTTCTTTTCTTCTGTTTCCAGAACTTCTTCCACGATTTCTTCTGCAGTTTCTTCTTCTGCTTCCAGAGCCGCTTCCACCAGTTCTTCCACATTACCTTCTTCCAGTGCAGATTCTTCTACTTCTTCTGCCAGAACTTCTTCACCGATTGCTTCCGCTTCACCTGCTTTTCTGTCCTGTTCTTTCTGCAGAATATGCTTCCCTACCATAAACAGCAGCACTGCAACCACCGCCGTAGGAATCACTGTCAGGGTAACCTGTACCCAATAGAACTGTTCCCCCCATCGGAAGAAGGGCAGCAGCACGCCATAAATCAGTGTATACAAAGCTGCCAGCAGGATCAATACACCTATCAACGTTTTTCTATCTTCAAACTTTTTCAGAGGATCATCCTTACAGAAGGCCACCACCCGATCAAAGCAGTCCTGATCTTCCATAGCTCTGATCTCTTCCTGTAGCTTTGCCACATGGAAGGTATCAAAAAAGCAATAACACCAGATGACGGGCAGAAGGAAAGCAAGGAATTTCCAGCCAATGGTCATGGTCAGCCCCAGCAGAGCCGTAAACAAAGCCATCAGGATCGCACCTTTTTTCATCATGCCAAAATACATATAACCGCCGCCGGGCCAAAGGGCACAGAGGAATGTTACTAATTTTTTCTTGTCGATGTTCAACTTCTTTCCCTCCTTACAAGATCCGTTTGGGGCAAAAATCGATATAATCCGCTGCTACCAGTTCATATGCGATGCCGTACCGTTCCCCTTCAAAACCCGTGGCATGGCTTGTCTCTCCATGGAGATGTCCGTATACGACTTTTTGGATGGGATATTCCCGAAACAATTCTGTAAAAGCGGAATCTTCCTTTTTATCATTCATAGGGGGATAATGCATCATCAGTATGATCTTATCTGCCCCCTTCCGCATGGCCGCATCCAAAGAAAGCTTCAGACGCACCTGCTCTCTTTCATATATCTTTTTATCCTGCTCCGTAAACCGCACATCGTTCGGGCAAAGCCAGCCTCTTGTTCCACAGACTGCCCAGCCTTCATATGTATCAAAGTCATTTTTCAGAAACCGCATGCCGGGATATCTCGCTTCCAGTTTGGAAGAATACTTCCACCAGTAATCATGATTGCCGCCCAGAAGGATCTTTCTTCCGGGCAGACTGTAGATGACATCCAGATCCGCTGCTGCCTCCTCCAGGCGCATACCCCAGGAAAGATCCCCCGGCAAAAGCACCGTATCTTCTTCCTTTACAATACGTTTCCAGTTCTCAATGATCCTCTGGCTGTGGTTCTTCCAATGGTCTCCGAAAATATCCATAGGCTTATTTGTGGAAAAGGAAAAATGCAGGTCTGCAATGGCGTATAATGCCATGATCCTCTCTCCTTCCTTATACCCGATATACTTCAACCATTACGTTCAGCTTCTCATTGAATTCCCGCAGCTGATCAATATCATGACTGTTCCATACATCTATGAATTCTCTGTTGATGGCATCCATATCCTCCAGTTTGGCCACAAAATGAAGCTTCTGGATATTTTCCAGAATGTTGGAGGTCATGCTGCTTCTGATTTCATTCAGCCGCTGGGCATTGGTAATTTCACCGCGAATCGTAGACATTTCCTGATCCAGATGAAAGGCTGCCCCTGCACAGTTGGTCAGTCTGTCCTGAATCTCCTCCGGGATATTTCCGCTGTATTTATAGCGCAGGGAATGTTCTGCCGTTGCCCAGAAATTCATTGCATTCGTTCGAATCTGAATTTCTGCATTGATCACCTTGGGCCCCAAAGCCGTACTCAGAGGATATTTGATGATGATATGATAACTGCGGTAACCGCTGGGCTTCATATGGGTCACATAATCTTTTTCCTGCACGATGGTCATATCCGTGCGGACACGCACCATATCCACCACTTTCTGAATATCCTCTACAAACTGGCAGAGAATACGGATCCCCGCAATATCTTCGATTTCTTCTTCAATGCGTTCCGGGGGGATATGCTTTCTGCCCGCCTTATCCAGAATACTGGCAGGTTTTTTCAGCCTGCCGGATACAGAGTCAATGGGAGAATAGATGCCCAGATGTCTGCATTCTTTATCCAGATTATTGAATTTCAACAGAAGTTCCTCCACCGCCTGTTCATAGGGATAAAGCAATTCCTTCCAATTTATAATTTCCAAAAGGGTTCCTCCTTCTGACAAATTGCCATATTACTTCATTATTATTGTACTATAGAATCCCCATTGCACGCAATGGAATATTATTCTAAAATTCATAAAAAAACCTTTATTTTCTACATTTTTTCGTGATTTCATACAAAAAAGGGCATATCAATACCGATATGCCCTAGGTCTTATCTTTCTAACAGCTGTTTCACTTCTTTGCCAGTTCCTGCCGCCAGCACCCGTTCTGCCAGATGCTTCGTCTGTTCCGCGGAAAGCCCCCGGATCTGATACCGCACCGATGCAATTTCATTGGAAACCATGCTGTATTCATCCAGCCCCATACCGATCAGCAGGGGCACAGCCCGTTCCTCTCCTGCAAATTCGCCGCACATGCCCACTTCCTTTCCTTCCCGATGGCCCGCTTCAATGACCTTTTGAATGGCGCGCAGTACGGCAGGATGAAAAGGATCATAGAGTTTCGTCAGCTTCTGATTGCCCCTGTCTGCCGCCAAAATATACTGGGTCAGGTCATTGGTGCCGATGCTGAAAAAATCCACTTCTTTTGCCAGTTCCTCCGCCAGCAGCACCGCGGCCGGCGTTTCCACCATAATGCCTGTGGAGATACTTTCCCGAAAAAGAACCCCTCTCTCCTTCAACTCCTGCTTACATTCCGCCAGCAATTGATTTGCCGTGCGAAATTCCTCCACTGAAACGATCATCGGATACATGATACGGATATCCCCATAGGCCGCTGCCCGCAGAATGGCCTTTAGCTGCGTCTTGAATACATCCCGCATATCCAAACAAAAACGGATGGCCCGCCAGCCCAGAAAAGGATTCTCCTCTTTCTCAAACTGATAATACGGAAGGGCTTTGTCTCCGCCAATATCCAGCGTACGAATTGTAACCGTTTTTTTCATAATCTCTGCTGCTTTTTTGTAAATCTCAAACTGTTCCTGTTCCGTGGGAAAACGATTGCTTTCCATATATAAAAATTCGCTGCGGAACAGGCCGATCCCTTCTGCGCCATGTTTCTTCGCCAATTCCACATCCTTCAGGCTGCCCACATTGGCATACAGATGCACCTGCCTGCCATCGGTGGTAACCGCAGGCAAACGGTTCATCTCCTTCAGCTTTCGTTTCAGCTTCCGCTTTACCTCCCGCTTTTCCTGATAAGCTCTGCGGGTCATATCATCGGGGGACAAAATCAAAATCCCCTCATCCCCATCCAGAATGACCTCCTGCCCTGCCGTAACCTTTCCCAGAATATCCCCCAGCCCCAAAAGGGCAGGAATTTCCATGCTGCGGGCCAAAATCGCCACATGGCTGGTGCTGCCGCCTTTTGCCGTTACCAGCCCTTTGATATAACGAAAATCCATTTTTGCCGTATCAGAAGGGTTCAGTTCTTCCGCAAAAAGGATGACCTCCTCCTTCACATCCTTGAAGGGGTCTTCATGGATGCCTTTCAAAAATGTCATGATTCTTCGGCAAACATCCCGCACATCTGCTGCTCTTTCCCGCAGATAGGCATCCTCTAGGCTTTCCAATACGCCGCAGGTTTCCTCCATCTGCAATTCCAATGCCCATTGAGCACATTTCCCGCCGGAGATTTTTTCTTCCACACCATCGATCAGCGTTTCATCCTCCGCCATATCCAAATGGGCAGCAAAAACGGCATTTTCTCTAGCTAAGGGGCGCAGGGCTTCTCTGGCCTTTTCCACAGCCTGACAGAAGTCTGCCTTTTCCTGCTGCGCTCCCCCTTCTGTAATCTCCCGTTTTTCTGCCGTCAGATCAGGGACTTTTACCGGAAATGCCTTTCCCATAGCAATTCCCTTGGAGGCCCGCTGTTCCGTCCGTATCTCCTGCATGCTCATCCCTCCAAAATCTGCAGAAAGGAATCCAGTTTTTCCACAGAATGTTTATCTCCTTCCCCATCGGCGGAAAGCGTCAGTACACTGCCTTCCTTTGCCCCCAGAGATAAGATCTGCAAAATGCTGTCTGCCGCCGCCTTCTTCCCTTCATATTCCATATATACCTTACAAGGCAGTTCCTTCGCAAAAGCAACGATTTTTGATGCCGGGCGGGCATGCAGCCCCGTTTTATTTTTCAAAACCACCTGTCTTTCAATCATGTTATCTACCTCCAAAATTCCGATTTTCCTTAGTCTTTCCCATGATAACAGAATTATGAATTTCCTTTCACAAACTTTTTCACATAATTTTACTAGGAATTACTTGACACCTCCTAATCATTGTGATATGATTCTCTCACAAAGTTAGTTTAAGCTAACAAAAAGAAAAAACTATCCTATACATACTTGTAAACCCATTTAAAAACAAAAGCTAGTTGATACGAATTTCAAGGAGGTACATAATGTCCGATTTCGAAAAAGACTTATTATACTTCGCCTCTCCTGCCCTTCTTGGCAGAAAGCAGGCAAATCTGTTTTCTTTTTCCATCGATTGTCTGACAGACTATCGTAAGGAAATCGAACAATATAAAAAAGAACTGGCCCCTCTGGGCATTTCCGTTGAATATCTGTACTGCCGCTATGACCGCGTATATCTTCTGATATACCGTAAAGATATGCTGCTGCAGTATTTCAGACAGCCCTCCGTGAAGGAATTTCTCATCAACGAAGGCTATCCCGAAACAATTGGTGAAGAAAAATCTCTTTACCAATCCCTCTGCATCCTCAGAAAACACATCCTTCTGGGTGGAGATTTCCCCCACGAAATCGGTTTTTTCTTCGGTTATCCTCCAGAAGATGTTTTCTCCTTCATCCGCGAAAAAGGCCGCAATTATAAGTTGGTCGGCGACTGGAAGGTCTATGGCGACGGCAAAGCCGCCCTGCGCACCTTCCGCAGCTATGCAAGATGCAGAAAAAGACTGATGGAGCAAGCCTCTGCAGGCGCCTCCATCCCCTCTTTGCTGAACCTCAGAACTGCATCCGCAGTCTGATTCAGATATTGTATTTCAAAATACTCCTCTTAATTTTAACTCCTCTATTATTTATCCCTCTAAACTCTCTGAAAAATGAAAAAAGCGAACCTCTGAAAAAGGTTCGCTTTTTTCATTTATTTTTTCAATTCGATCGTTTCCGGATTTCTCAGCCGCTGATGCTTATAGATGGGCACGTTATATTTTGCCCCCAATGCGCGCACCAGATCCTTATAGCAGGCTTTCATCTTATCGTGGAAAAAAATGGCTTCAATGCCGCCTGCAATGGCATCCACACAGGCAGAAGCTCGTTCCACCCCTGTTTCGTTTTCATATTCCCCTGACACCAGCCACTGATTCGCCATGATATGGGTCACACCAAAGGCTTCATTTCCTCCCCATTTGGCAAATACCGCTTCGGCAAAATTTGGTTCAAAATGAACACCACCCACGCAAAGCAGATTGTGTACCCTTCTGCCGTCATCCTTGAAAATACTGGTCAGGGAACGTGCCAAGACACGACAGGCCTCTTTATTTTCCCAGCTTTCCGGTTCACTGCCCACTTCAATATCCATCATGGGTACAGGGTATTGATTCAGCAGCGTTGGATCGCCCACATCGTTATGGACACCGGACCAGTGGGTCGCCTCTGTTACCACACGGAAATCATCCAGACCCAATGCTTTTCTGTTTTCCTCCATGGCCAGCATCAGGTTTCGCATATATCTGGGCTTTGCAGGGCCAAAATTGCCGCTGTTCACATCGCCGAGAGAGTGCACAGTCAACACTTTTTCCAGTGCATGGGCACCTTCATGCCAAGTCACCATGCCGGAAATATCCGCATCGGCAAAGTATTGGTTCATTTCATCCAGTCTGTCTTTATACTGCAGGCAAATCGCCTTATGGGTAGGAACAAAGTAAAACTCATCCCCCGCTTCATCCACATGCCTCATGACTTCCTGCCCATCAAAGAAGATTCCGGCTTTTTCCGTAAAATACCCTTCCTCCTGCAGAATATCCCAAACATGGAATGCCACATAACCGAAATCCCTGTCATTGTTGATATAATAAACCGCCTTTTTCCCCATAAGGAGCACCTCCTCTTGCATTGTGCATATTTGCTACTCAGTATAGCATTGTACGGAAATAAATACAAGGCAAAAAGAGCCCCCTGCAACATTTGCTGCAAGGGGCGAAAGGGGATTCTAGCTTTATGGTTCTGTATGGCAGCCGCAATGCTTTTTCCCGCAGGTGCCCGCATGGGGACAGCCGATACAAGCCACGCCTTTTTTCTTTTCTCTTCTGATATAAAACAATGCCGCTCCGACGATGATTACAACGATCAGACCTACGATCATATCTGTCATACAAAACCTCCTTCCATCTATCTTATACGTTCTTCGCTGCGCCCTTCAGGGAATATGCTGCAGCAATACCTTTGTCAGCTTTTCTGATCAGGCGAGCGATTATCACCGCAATTGCAATCACTACGATCAAACCGGGAACAAAACCTGTACCAACTGCACCTGTTGTTACAAATGTACCAATCTGGTATACCAGAAAAGCTACCGTAAAGCCTGTAGCGAACTGCAGTGCAATACCACCAAACAGCCATTTTTTATCTTTGATCTCTGCATTCATAGCACCCATCGCCGCAAAACAGGGAGGGGTATACAGGTTGAACATCAGGTACGCCAGCGCGGCAGCCTTTGTCAGCCCCATTGCCAGTGCGACTTCATTTGCACCGCCAACCAGTGCCAGTTCTTCTGTATCAATAAAGTTTGTGATACCGTAACATACCGCCAGTGTACCAACCACGTTTTCCTTTGCAATAAAGCCTGTAATGGCTGCTGCCGCCAGCTGCCACGCACCAAAGCCCAGAGGAATCAGAATCATGGCAAAGGGAGACGCAATGGAAGCCAGAATGGATGTGTGTTCCATCCCTTCTGCCACCAGTTCAAATTTCCAGTTGAAGGCCTGCATGATCTGAATCACTGTATTACATACCAGAATGATCGTACCGGCTTTGATGATATACGCCTTCCCACGGGACAGCATGGACAGAAATGCTCTTTTCAGGCTGGGGATCTTATATTCGGGCAGTTCCATGATAAAGAAGGATTTTCTTACTTTATGGCCTGCAATTTTATTTACCAGCAGGGCACCGAAGAAGATCAGGGCAATCCCTACGAAATACATCAGGGTACCAACCCAGGAAGCATCTGCAAAGAAGGCCCCTGCAAACAGGGCGATTACAGGCAGCTTTGCACCACAGGGCATAAAGGGTGCCAGCATGGCTGTCGCTCTTCTTTCTCTTTCATTTTTGATCGTACGGGCAGACATAATACCGGGGATGGCACAGCCTGTTGTGATTACAAAAGGAATGACAGATTTACCGGACAGACCAACCTTTTTGAAAATAGGGTCCAATACTACGGAAACACGGGCCATATAGCCGCAGTCTTCCAAAAGTGCCATCAGGAAATACATCACCATAACCAGAGGCAGGAAACCTACTACCGCACCGACACCGCCGATGATGCCGTCCAATACCAACGCCTGCATAAAGGGCGAAGCATTTTCCAGTTTGCCTGCCGCCATGCTCTGGAAACCTTCGATCCAGCCTACCAGCGTATCTGCCAGGAAGGGGCCAAAGGTGGACTGGGAAATATCAAACACCAGAAACATGATGGCTGCAAAAATCAGAATACCGCCAACAGGATTTGTCAGGATCGCATCCAGTTTATCCTGCTTATTTACATCTTTTGTCTGAATCTTTCTTGTTTCAACGGATTTTACGATATCATTTACAAAAGCAAAACGCTTTCTGTCCGCCTCTGTTACCGCCGCTTTGTTCGTCAGATCGATTTCCTCCTGCCGGAAAGGTGCTTTCTGCTCCTTGCCTGTCAGGGCCACTGCTGTTTTTACCACTTCAGCCAGACCTTTGTCATTTGCCGCAACGGAAACCGTTTTGATGACGGAACAGCCCAGCTTTTCAGACAATACCTTTGCATCGATTTTTGTTCCCTTCTTTTCATTTACATCGCTCTTATTCAAGGCAACCACCACAGGAACGCCCAGTTCCAAAAGCTGTGTGGTGAAGAACAGGGATCTGCTCAGGTTAGTCGCATCCACGATATTGATAATCACATCGGGGTTTTCATTTTTTACATAAGCACTTGTGATGCTTTCTTCTGCTGTAAAAGGGGACATGGAATAGGCACCGGGCAGGTCAACTGCCACCAGTTCTTCTGCCCCTTCATAAAAATTCTTTTTGATGGGAGCTTCTTTTTTATCTACAGTAACACCGGCCCAGTTGCCTACGCGTTCGTTTCTGCCTGTCAGAGCGTTGAACATTGTCGTCTTGCCGCTGTTGGGGTTACCTGTTAATGCAATTCTCATTTTATTTCCTC
>CALFPN010000142.1 GCA_937919015.1 uncultured Clostridia bacterium | reverse complement strand
TTTCCTTCTGTTTTTGATGGAGCATGGAACCCTTCAACACTTTCAGAAAACCCAGCTGCAGCTGTTCCGGTTCCAGACCATACACATCATTGAAGGAGCGGCCAAAGGAAGCATAATCCTCATGAGGCAAACCGGCAATCAGGTCGAGATGCTGATGGATATTTCCGCCCGCCTTGATCTGTTTTACGATACCGGAAAGCTTTTCAAAATCCACAGTGCGATTGATAGCATGGATGGTGTGGGGATTGGTGGACTGCACGCCGATCTCAAACTGAAACAATCCTTTTCGCACGGTTTTCAAAAAATCGATGGCTTCCCAGTCGATGATATCCGCTGTAATTTCAAAATGGAAATTGGTCACGCCGTTATCATTTTCGTGTAGATATTTCCAGATAGCCATAGCATGGCTTTTCCTGCAGTTAAAGGTTCTGTCGATAAATTTCACCTGCGGCACCTTTGCATCCAGAAACTTCTGCAGATCAGGCAAAACTTTTTCCAGAGGAACAAATCGTACGCCCTGTTCTACGGAAGAAAGGCAATAACCGCACTGATAAGGGCAACCACGGGAGGATTCATAATAGATGATCTGATTTTTGATATCACTGAGATCTTCTTCATAAGGGAATGGAAGCAACGCCAAATCCAGAGGTTCCTCCTGCATGGTGGAAAGAATTTCCCCATCTTTTCGGAGGGTCAGACTGCCAATTTCAGAAAGATCGACAGGAACGCCATCATCCCAATGTTCCAGCAGTTTGGTAAAGACCAATTCTCCTTCCCCCCGCATGACGATATCCACCGCCGGATTTTCCCGCAGAAAGGTTTCGCTTTCATAGCTGACCTCCGGCCCGCCAAAACCGATGATACAGTGCGGCATGATCTTTTTCAGAAGCGGGCACAGCTGACGCAGTGTCTCCACATTCCAGATATAAGCAGAGAACAGAATCACATCCGGCTGCAGGCGAAACAGTTCCTCCACAATAAAATCAGGCCGCTGGTTGATGGTAAACTCTCTGGTGATGATATGATGTTTTTTATCATTATCCTGAAAACGGCTCAGATAACGCAATGCCAGATTAGAGTGGATATATTTGGCATTGAGTGCCGCAAGAACGATTTTCTTCACTTTCTTTCCTCATTTCTTATCGATGATTTTTCCTTTGCTATCATACCATAAAATCTGCAAAGAAAAAAGCAGCACAAAGTGTACTGCCCAAAAATCATTTTTCGCTTTTTTCTTCTTTTTCCACATAGGTCAAAAGCTTATACAACAGCTTATACAAAGTTACTCGTTCTTCCTGATCCAGCTCCACGCATTTTTCCAATTCGCCGGGAATATGGAGAGCTTCATCTCTCAGAGCTTTTCCCTCTTCCGTTAGAGAAATAAACAGATTTCTTTCATCCTCTTTGGAACGTTCTCTAATCAAAAGCCCTTTTGCCTCCAGTTTTTTCAAAAGCGGCGTCAGCGTACCGGAATCCAGATACAACACCTTTCCCAACTCTTTTACAGTTAGTCGCTTTTTCTCCCATAGCACCATCATGGCAATATACTGGGTATAGGTCAATTCCAATTCATCCAGAAAAGGTTTATAGAGACGGATGGTTTCCTTCGCACAAACATATAATGGAAAACAAAGCTGATTCTGTATTTTCAATACATCGTATTTATGATGTTCCATAAAAAGCCCCCTCGAGCATGCAATCTCACAATTTGATTATGTTTCTGTTTAATTTATCACAATTCTATTGCACGTTCAAGAAAATTTCATCGTTTTTCTATTCAGATTCCAAGCAGGCGGATGCATCTTTCCAGAATCCCGTTTATGTAAGCAATGCATATACCGTAATTCGTCATGGGAATTTTCTGGTCTTCCGCACATTTCAGGCGATATTGCATCTCCCTTTCATTCAGCGTACACCCGCCGCAATGCACGATCAGCGCATATTCTGTCAGCTTCAACGGAAATTCCGTACCGCTGGTAAAATGAAACTCCAGCTGTTTTCCCGTATATTCCTGTATCCAACGGGGCATTTTCACGGTGCCGATATCTTCACACTGACGATGATGGGTACAGCCTTCGGAAATCAGCACCTTATCTCCATCCTGCAGATTTTCCAGTGCCCTTGCACCTTTTACATTGGCTTCCAGATCCCCTTTATATCTTGCCATCAGGATGGAAAAGGAAGTCAATTCTACATCGGCGGGAACGATTTTGGAAACCTTTCCGAACACCTGACTGTCCGTAATGACTAATTTCGGCTTTTTCCCAAGAGCGTTCAAGGTATCTTCCAGTTCACTGTCCCTTGTCACAATGGCAGAAGCCCCCGCTTCCAGCACATCCCGAATGGTCTGCTGCTGGGGCAAAATCAATCTGCCTTTCGGTGCTGCGGAATCGATGGGAACGACCAGCACCACAAAATCATTAGGCTGCAGAAGATCACTGACAATCTTTCGGCTGTCATTTCCTTTCGGTACTTGTCTTGCAATCAATTCTTTTAATTCATAAATATTCTGCCCCGTTGCAGCGGAAACAGAGATCGTATTTTCATCTTCTTCTGCTGTATCCTCCCACAGATCCATTTTATTTTTTGCAACTACATAGGGAATGTTTTTCTCTTTGATCCGTTCGAGGATCTTTTCGTCTTCCTCTGTCACGCCCACAGAACCATCGATGACAACAACGGCAATATCCGTTTTATTCAAAATCTGGTACGCCTTCTGTACCCGCATCAGTCCCAGCTCCCCTTCATCATCCAGCCCGGGTGTATCGATGATAACTACAGGCCCCAAAGGCAGCAGCTCCATGGCTTTCAGAACAGGGTCTGTAGTGGTGCCTGCCACATCAGAAACAATGGCAAGGCTCTGCCCCGTCATGGCATTGATGATGCTGGATTTCCCCGCATTTCTTCTGCCAAAAATACCGATATGTATCCGATTTGCCAGTGGTGTATCATTCAGGCTCACGCCGATCCCTCCTTTTCTGTCTGCATCAAAGCATCGCCCCTTGCAGTCACAACGGTATATCCGATCTCTTCCATTTCCGCTCTAAGCAACGCCAGACCTTCCGCCGCTTCGTCACCCATGCAGCGTTTATTATCATATAAACTATAAAGCTTTCTGTTTTCTTTGGGAGAAAGATTGGGCATCACAACATTTGCCCCTGCCAAAATCCCCATTTTTCGTCCATCAGGATGGATGGTGCTCAAAGCCGTTGTTGCAGGAATCAAAGTCTTTGGCAGCATCAGCCTTACCAGCCCCAGAAGAAACAGTGTCAATTCCAGTGTGCCCGCAGTTTCCTCCCTGAAAGGTGTATCCTTATGGGGAATAAACGGTCCAATTCCCACCATATGAGGCTGCAATTCCTGCAAGAAAAGCATGTCTTCTGCCAAATGCTCTGTTTTCTGTGCGGGAGAGCCCACCATAATGCCGCTGCCTACCTGATAGCCGATCCGGCGCAGATTCCAAAGACATTCCTTCCGATGGCTAAGGCTCAGTTCCTCTGGATGGAGATAACGATAATGTTCCTCATTTGCCGTTTCATGGCGCAGCAGAAAACGATCTGCCCCTGCATCAAAATATGCCTGATATTCGTCTTTTTCCCGTTCCCCCACGGAAAGGGTGATGGCGCAGTCAGGAAATTCTCTGCGGATGGAACGGATCAGTTCTGTCATACGTTCTTGGGTAAACCACAGATCTTCCCCGCCCTGCAGCACAAAGGTACGAAAGCCCAGTTCGTAGCCATTTTGACAGCAGGATAGGATCTCCTCCTTCGTCAGTCTGTAACGGGAAAGACAGCGATTGCTTTTGCGAATACCACAGTAATAACAATCGTTTTTACAATAATTTGAAAATTCGATCAGTCCGCGGATATATACGTTTTTTCCGTAATGGGCATGGCGCACTTCTCTAGCACGTTCAAATAAAAATTCTGCCAGTTCTGTCGTTCTGCCATCGATCAGCTGCATCCATTCCGCTTTCGTCAATCTATTTTCTTTTTCCAGTTTTAAAATCAGATCTTTCATCGGCGGTTCTTCTCATGCATTTTTCGGATAAATCGTTTTTGTGCTGATACCGGGCAGCATGCCCAGTTTTCCCGTCAGGGAATTGATCACATCATGTGGCGCATCGATGGCAACACTGATGATGGAGATATTTCTTTCTTTATAAGGCAGGCCCATGCGGCCAATGATATAATTGCCATATTCGCTCAAAAGATGATTCAGCTGTTCTACGGATTCTTTGGAAGATACAATAATCCCGATCAGGGCAACTCTGGATTCTGTCATAACGATTTCTCCTCTCTTTTCCATTCAATTATGGGAAAGTATACCACATCACTTCGAATTTGAAAAGAAAAAATCTTTCCCCTGCGCCGCTGCAAACACAACGACCAAAAAGGAAACCACTTCTATTTTCACCAATATCCCCACTTTTTTTGTAAGATTTTCCTTTATCTTTTTGGACAAATATGATATACTGTGAAACATATCGTACTGATTGCAAAGGGTAACACCTGAGCGAAAAGGCGCACAGACAGAAGGTTTGAAATCAGGGATTCATCTATCCTTATTATCGGTCTGCGCTTTTTTGCGCAGACTCTTTTTGTTTTAAGGAGAAATATTTATGAAAAAAGCATTATCGGCCTTTGCACCGTTTATCGGTATTATGATCGTCTTTGCCCTATGGTTTCTGATCTGCAGACTGGAGATGTTCAGCACCTATGTGCTGCCCACACCGGAAAAGGTGTTTGACAGTTTCTTGAAAATGCTGGCCTCCGGCGAAATTTTTGAAGACGTTCTTATCAGCTTTACCCGCGTTTGCAAAGGTTTTTTCCTTGCCTTTGTACTGGCCTTTCTGCTGGGAATGTTCCGGATTCTGGTCCCTGCTTCCGAAAAATATTATGAATATATTGTGCAGTTTTTACGAAATGTGCCACCCCTGAGTCTAATTCCGCTTTTAATTCTGTGGTGCGGCATCGGGGAAATGACAAAGACGGTCATCATCATTCTGGCGTCCTTCTTCCCCATGTATCTGAACATCGTAAAAGGTTTTACGGGCTGCGATAAAAAGCTGCTGGAAGTTGGCAATGCTTTTGGCTATTCCAAATTGGAAAAATTCAGACACATCGTCCTGCCTTATGCTTCTGCGGATATTCTTGTTGGTATGCGTATTGGTATGGGCTACAGCTGGCGGGCCATTATCGGCGCGGAAATGATCGCCGCTTCCAGCGGGATCGGTCATATGATCCTTTTTGCCCAGGAAATGAGCCGCACAGACAAAGTAATCGTCGGCATCTTCGTTATTGGGATTGTGGGTCTGGTAACCGATAAGCTATTTGGTATTGCCCTCAACAAAGTATTCAAAGGAAATGGTGAAAATGGCTGGAATTGAGTTGAAAAACATACAGAAATCCTATTCTGTAGATGACCGTACCTTACATGTACTGAAGGGCATCGATCTGCATATTCCCGAAAAAAGCATCACGGTGATTCTTGGCAGGAGCGGCTGCGGCAAAACCACCCTGCTCCGTCTGGTGGGCGGTCTGGAATCTCCGGATTTCGGAGAGATCCAATTTACTGCAGAACACAAAACAGCCTATGTCTTTCAAGAACCCCGCCTGATGCCATGGCTGCATGTATGGGACAATGTGGTTTTTGGTTTAAAAAAACAGGAACGCAATAAAACTGCAGTACAAAACATCATTGATACTGTTGGCCTGAAGGGGTTTGAAAAAGCCTACCCCCATCAGCTTTCCGGCGGCATGCAGCAGCGCGCTGCCATCGCAAGGGCACTGGCTTATGACCCATCCTTTATTATGATGGACGAACCCTTTGCCGCTTTGGACTATTTCACCAGAGACCAGATGCAGAAAGAACTGATTCGTCTGCAGCAAAGCCGCGGTGCCAGCATTTTATTTGTCACCCACAGTATTGATGAAGCCCTGCTTCTGGGACATAAGATCGTCATCATCGAAGGAGGTCAGATCAAACGGGAATTTCTGATTGAAACAGAAAGTACAGGCAGAGATCTGCTCTCCCCTTCGTTTATCAATCTGAAGCGAGAGATCATCAACGAACTGGATCTGTGATTCTCCTGCCACGGGCAGGTAAAAAATAAAGATGAAAATTTTTAGGAGGAAATAAACATGAAAAAAAGATTTATTGCAATGACAATGGCAGCTCTGATGGCGATGGGTGCTCTGACAGGCTGCGGCGGCGGTTCCGCGGAAGAAACACCGGACAAACTTACTTTCACTTATGTAACAGCCCCTCTGAATGTACCTTCCATCATTGAAAAGGAAAACGGTATTTTTGCAAAAACATTCGAAGACATGGGCATCTCTGTGGAATATGCAGAACTGACCTCCGGTGCGGATCAGACTCAGGCTCTGGCTTCCGGCGATGTGCAGGTACTTTATGCCGTAGGTGCTACATCCGTTATCCTTTCCGCAGCAAATGATGCAGATATCAAAGTATTGAATATGTACAGCCGTTCCCCCAAGGCATTCTGCATGTATGCGCAGGATACCACGCTGACCAGCCCCGAATCTCTCCGCGGCAAAACCATCGCAGGCCCTGCGGGTACCAATCTGCATGAACTGCTGGTTTCCTATCTGGCAACAGCAGATATGACACTGGAAGACGTAAACTATGTGAATATGACAATCCCTGAAGCAAAGGCAGCACTGGATGGCGGCAGCATTGATGTAGCTTTGCTGGCAGGCGCAACAGCATACACCGCAAAACAGCAGGGACAGCATCTGGTTGCCGACGGCGAAGGCCTGATCGATGCCATCATTGCCGTGGCAGTAACAGATGCATTCTATAATGCCCATCCCGAAATCATCGAAAAGCTGGAAGAAGCACAGGATGAAATCGCCGCATTCATTCAGGAAAACGAAGCAGAATCCATGAAAATCGTTGCAGACACATTAGAACTGGATGAAGCTGCTGTAGCAGAAATGATGGCATACTATGACTTCTCCACGGAACTGACAGAAGCAGACAAAAAAGGCTTCCAGAGAACCGCAGATTTTATGTTTGCAAACGGTATGATTGAAAGAGAACTGGACGTAAATACCCTGTTCTTTGAATAAAAGAATCCCTATGAAAATGGGTTTATATGATGAAATAATAAAAAAGAGTCCGGCTGGACTCTTTTTTTATGGCTTACAACTGCCACAGGGGGTATACCCTGCTTCCTCTGCCGCCGCCTGATCTGCAAAATAGGCTCTGTTCTTTTCAACAGGCAGGGAACTGCAGTCAGGTGTATGATATTTCATAGAATTTTTATTGCCGATATATGCCCCTTCCGTGACAGCCGCCGACTGGCTGCTCTTCCCTTCCTGACGGAAGGAAATGGTTTCTCCGTCCGTATTGCAAACAATGGTACCCTGCTCATCGGTTCGGAAAATCTGCATCCCATAATTCTGCAGGCGTTTCAGCGTCACATCCTCGGGGTGGTCATAACTATTGCCAATACCAACACTGATAACTGCGTAGTCCGCATCCGCGTTGGCCAGAAATTCTTCCACACTGGAACCGGAACTGCCGTGATGGCTCACCTTCAGCACATCTGCACTGATATCGAACCCCTGTTCCAGAATATCAAATTCCGCCTCCGTTTCCGCATCCCCCGTAAACAGGAATGCTGTGTCCCCCACAGATACTCTCAGAACAATGGAATTATTGTTCAGGTTTTTGTATTCTTTTACAGGACCAAAAATTTCCACAGGCAGACCATTGAAATCCAGCACTTCTCCCGGAACAGGATGCTGTACTTGCAGCCCCTTTTCTTTTACCGCCTTTAAAACATCTCTGTAGGTTTCTGTATCCGCAGAAGCAGCAGGCATATAAACCGCCCCTACCTCAAAGGCTTCAATTGCTGTATCCAGAGATCCAATATGGTCTTCATGGGGATGTGTCCCTACAACGATGTCTAATTTCTCCACGCCTGCATTCTGCAAATAGGTCAGGATACGCTCTGCATCATCGTTATTGCCGCCATCAATCAGCATAAAATGCCCGCCGCTGGCCAATAGTACACAATCAGCCTGCCCTACATCAATGAAATGCACCTCCATTTCTCCTTCCGGCACTTCAATTTTCTGCACATTCTCAGGCTCTAAATACTCATCCAGAATGACGCTTTGAACGACTTCCTGCAGCACCATTTCCATGTCCTGACTGCCGCAGCCGCTCAAACCAAGCATAAAGCAGAGTAGCAACAGCCAATACTTCATTCTTTTCATTTTTCTCCCCCATTTCAAAAAAGCTCTGCTCCATTCTACCATTCTCATTTCCCCTTCACAAGACGAACATATTCTTAAAAATTTCAGCCGGCAATGCAAAACAAAAAATGCCTTTATCAGTCCATCTCATGCAAACTGACAAAAGCATTTTTATACCATTTTCATTGACTGAAAAATAAATCAGCCTTTCTTTTTATGAACATTTCGGATGGTTTTCTTTTTGGCAGGCTTTTTCTGATCGCCGCCTTTTCCGCCGCCCTTCTGACCAGGTTTGCCTGCACATTTTCCGCCTTTATACTGGAAATCTCTCTGCATCTGTCTGGGACGAATGAGACAATGCTTATCAAAGCCGATCAGATCCTGTCTGCCGGCTTTTTTCAGGGCCTCCATCACCAGATCATAGTTCTGGGGCAGTCTGTACTGCATCAGGGCACGCTGCATGGCCTTTTCATGAGGAGATTTGGGTACATACACCTTTTCCCCTGTTCTGGGGTCTTTTTCCGTATAATACATGGCTGTAGACAATGTCCCGGGTGTAGGGTAGAAATCCTGTACCTGTTCCGGCATATGGTGGATATCACGCAGATATTCCGCCAGCTCAATGGCTGCATCCAAATCACTGCCGGGGTGACTGCTCATCAGATAAGGCACCAGATACTGTTCCTTGCCCAGGCGTTTGTTGATATCATAATATTTCTTTACGAAACGCTGGTAAACGTCCCCTGCAGGTTTGCCCATCTTCATCAAAACTTTTTCAGAAACATGTTCAGGAGCGACCTTCAGCTGACCACTGACATGATATTTGCACAGTTCATTAAAAAAGGTTTCATCCTTATCATAAATCAGATAATCATAACGGATACCGGAACGAATAAATACCTTTTTGATACGAGGAATTTCTCTGATTTTTCTCAAAAGCTGCACATAATCCTTATGGTCTACTTCCAGATTGGGGCATTTTGTCGGCCATAAGCACTGTCTGTCACGACAAGCGCCATGCTCCAACTGTTTCTTGCAGGCAGGACCACGGAAATTTGCTGTGGGGCCGCCTACATCATGGATATACCCTTTGAAATCAGGGTCCCATGTGATTTTTTCTGCTTCTGCAATCAAAGAGTTATGGCTTCTTGCGGTTACCACTCTGCCCTGATGGAAGGCCAGCGCACAGAAATTGCAGTTGCCAAAACAGCCGCGGTTGCTCACCAGAGAGAATTTTACTTCTTCAATGGCAGGTACGCCACCGGCTTTGGTATAGGCAGGATGCCAGGTGCGGCAGTAGGGAAGATCGTACACT
>CALFPN010000141.1 GCA_937919015.1 uncultured Clostridia bacterium | reverse complement strand
CTCTTGCTTTTCCATAATGCCCACAGGAGCAGGCTTCTCCAGAACTGCCGCCTCTGCCGCCTGCAGGAGAATCTCCTCCTGTCCGGGCTGTTCTTTTTCCACAGGCACAAAATCCTTCTTCCAGTTTCGCTTCTCTTTGAAATAAGCCGTCAGCGGCGCGGAAAGCCCTTCTGCCAGAAGGAGGACTGTATGAAGATCCTCCGCTTTTTTCCCCTCTCCAACGGCATCGGGGTCAAAGTCCCATTTCAGCTCACATCGGCCTTCTTTCTTTTCGGGATATACCTCACCGCAAAAAATGCTTTCTGTTCCCGCCATAACATAAACCTCGTACCGCAAAGGCTTCAAGCCCTGCACGGTCAGGTGCAGTCTGCCCTTTCCGTTTTTCAGCTCCATCACACAGCTGCCCCAGGGCGGGCGCTTGCCCAAGGCATAGCCTGCCGTCTCCTGTCTCAGCATCAGGAAAACCTTTTCATATCGTCTGTTATACATATTCTTCCCCCGTTCTGCTTGTCTGTATTTCGTATTTCATCGTTACAGCCTATGAACGGGGCAAAGAAAAAAGAACCTCTGCTGAGGTTCCTCTTAGTCCTCCTTCGGCATCCCGTAGAGAGACAGGGATGTATTTTTATATGCTTTTTCCTCGCTGACGTCACGTCCGAACCAATCGGGTGCCATAAAACCTTCCGCTGCTTCCAGAGAAGGAAATTCCACTTCCGTTGTCATGAGCCCTTCCAGCTCCTCTTCGTAAACGTCCACTTCCGCCGTATATCCGTCCTCTACAGGCACCAGATAGCGTTTTTTTACCACAGGGGTCCCTTCTGTTTTTTCAAACAATTTGTCATAATCCGCCTTTGTCAGGGGCAGTTCAAATTCTTCCCTTGCCAGATGGCCTTTTCCCTTTACCGTCAGAATATAGGCATCATCGGACTGACGGATGCGAATGGTGGGGGAAAAAGAAATATATGCCTGAGAGAGCTGCTTGCACGGATATACCGTGATATCAAAAGGGATATACTTCGTTAAAAATTTTCTTTCTATTTCCATGATTTTCTCCTTTTATCTGCCTAAAACATTCTGATTGTCATCTTCACCGCTCAATCTTTTGGAAAACTTGTAGTGAAAGTTATGCATGCCTTCCCGTTCGTAAAAGCGATGGGTATCCTTCCTGAGCTGGTTGCAGGCCACTTCGATCTGACTGCAGCCATGCTCCGCGGCCACCCGACAGGCTTCTGTAAGAACCTCTTTGCCGACGCCCGCATTTCTGCAGCTTTCTTCCACAACAAATTCCATAATTTCCGCAATTTTTTCGCAATGGTGCAGCTGTTCTTCAAAGCGCAGATTCAGCATGGCAGTCACCTTCCCGCCTTCTTCCCGAATGAGGCAATACATATCTTTTCTTTGTAATTGTTTCTGATACATTGCCTCAAAAACAGCATCGGGCAGCTGTTTTCTTTCCATATCACAGATCAGGTCATAAATGGCCTTACAATCCTTTTCTTCACTTTTCCGAAACATCACAGCCACCTCCATTTTTCCACCATTATAGCACATTCTGCCGTCCTCAGTTGAAAATCTTCTGTTTTTCAGTTAAAATGAGAAAATAAGGTTAAACTAAGGCAACTAGGAGGGATTCCCCAATGAAAAAAGTATATGTATTTCTGGCAGAAGGCTTTGAAGAAATGGAAGCAGTGACACCCGTTGATCTGCTGCGCCGTGTGAACGTAGATGCAAAATTCGTTTCCATCACAGGAGACAAGGCCGTTACCGGTGCCCACGGCATCACATACATGGCCGATCTGCTGTTTGAAGAGATCGAAGACGACGCAGATATGCTGGTTTTGCCCGGCGGCATGCCCGGCACAACAAACCTGATGGCCCATGAAGGTCTGGCAGAGCTGCTGGTGAAACAGTATGATGCCCATAAATGGGTGGCTGCCATCTGTGCAGCTCCTATGGTTCTGGGCGCACTGGGCATCGTCATGGGCAGATTTGCAACCATCTACCCCGGTATGGAAGAATATCTGGTCGGTGCCGATCTTTCCAATGAGGAAGTTTGCGTCAGCGGCAATGTCATCACATCCAAAGCTCCCGGCACAGCTGTCCCCTTCGCACTGAAACTGGTAGAAGTTCTGGTCAGCGAATCCTACGCAGAGCATCTTAGAAAGGAAATCGTGTTTCAGCAAGGTTAATTTTTGAAAAAAGCAATGGCAGCATGGCATCGGTAAACGTTTTCTCGCCCAATTCCCGTGCTGCTTTACGCACCGCTTCTATGGGCAGATCGAAAATATAAGCAATAACCTCCGGCGTATACGCGTCCGGAAGATACAGCTCCGTCGCCCGCCGAAACATGCCGCACAGAGGAGAAGTCCCCTGTTTCATCAGCTGGAAAAAGATCCCCCTTGTGATAAAGGATATCTGTTCTTCTCGCAGCAATTTTTCCCATTCCGCAGATGGGATCTCCAGAAGGTCTCCCACGATCCCACTGTCATAGGGCGGTTCTTCTGATTTCAAAAAGATATCAATGGCCGCGATCTGCGGCTGTATTTCCTGTTTATAATAATCCAAAAAAGTTTGCATATATATCCTCCCCTTACGGCTTCATTGTAACAAGAGAAAAAGGATGCTGCCTAGCGGGAATGGATGGAAAAGAGGCTCTTATGAACGCCATTCAGAAATATTTCAAATACAGGCAAAGCCTGATCGACCAATATGCCAAAGGCGACATGACCAAAAGAGAATATCTCCGAAAAAATTACGAAGCCGTGGTCTATGGCGATATCGGCCCCTTTCATAACATGGATACGGTGGAAAAGGCCTTGTTCAATTACCAGTATTACAATGCATTGGCAAAGGAAAACAAGACCATCAGCACCACCAGAGATATGGATTATGAATTGAAACGGGATTATATCGAAAAAAGCAATTATTACTACAGCAAAAAGGACAGGGCTACCCTGACCGCCCTCAGAATGATGGATTTCAAAGGTGTGGAAGCCTATTTTGTGAAAGTAAGAAGCAAATTTCTGAAAGGAAAGCTGTTCGAAATCGTGATTGAGGAAGAAAACATCATCCTCCATTCCACCAGTCCCCTGATTTTGAAATGTTTACGGGAGGAAGGGGTATTCCATGAGGAAAGCCGAAAATCTGTCATTGATGATTATGTGAATCATAGATATTAAGAAAAGAGCCTGTTGGAACTCCAACAGGCTCTGCTTTTATCCAATGATTTAGAACAACCCCACCTTAGACAAATATTGATCGATCAATTCCAGCTTGGCTTCGGGGGAATATCCCATTTTTTTACTGATAAAGGTACACAAAAGTTCCAGAGTAAAAACCACCGCCACAAAGGAATTGAAAAAGGCGTTGCTATCCACGCTGACCGTCAGCAGCTGTGTGGCATATTTGGCCAGAGGGGAACTGGCCTTATCCGTAATGAGAACGATCTTCGCCCCTGCATCGTAAGCCATTTCCAGAGCCAGCCTGTCCATTTCGGAATATCGGGGGAAGCTGACCGCAACGACACAATCCTCCTTGGTGATATCACAAAGATGGTCGATCACATTCAAAGCAGGATGTGAGGTTTCGTACACATCCGGCAGCATGTGCTTCAACATCAGTAGCATCTGATCCCCGATGCTGCTGTCTGCACGGGAAGTGACGATATATTTCCGTTTGCTTTCAATGATCAGCTCTGCCGCTTTTTCAAAATCAATGGCATCGTTATTGCGGATGCAGGACTGTAAATTCTGCATAACATTGGAAAAATAACTGCCAACGATGTCATCCCCCAATTTATCGATACTGATTTTCAATCTTTCCGAAGGTACGGTGATACTTTCGGAAACGCTGTTAATGCGTTCTGTATAGGTCTTTCGGATGGCTTTCTGAAAATCCATAAAGCCTCCGTATCCCAGAGTACGGGTAAAACGGATCACGGAAGAATCACTGATATGCAATCTTTGGGCAATTTCTGTGGAAGTGATGAAACAGGCTTCCGCAAAATGGTCCAATACAAATTCTGCAATGAGCTTTTCTTTTTTTGTCAGCTTCACACCCATGAGCTGGGCTCTCAGTTCTTCCGTCATATTGCTCCTCCGTTCCGCCAGATTTGCCATTTCTGTTTCCTCAGGAAAGACAAACATTCCCTTCCTGCCCACATTGAACCACATCCGGCGGATTTTTTCAACAAATTCTCCAAAACTTATCGGACATTTCTAATAAAAGTACATAATATGAAAGAAGTATCGTTTTTAAGAAATTCTTTATTGTTCTGCCCATTAGAATAAAGTATAATATAAAGGTTATCAGACTGAAATAATCTGTGTGGCATATAAAAATCAAACATGAAGGAGGAATCCAATTTGGCTGAAACATTAGCAGCATGGTTCGTAGAAAATCTGTCCGGCTTCTTTTCCAGAGAAGTCATCGTTGCAATCGTTTCCATGCTTCCCATTCTGGAACTGAGAGGCGGTATCATTGCCGGCTTCGCCATGGGCATGGAATGGCTGCCCACATTCATCATTGCATTTATCGCAAACCTGATCCCCATTCCCTTTATTCTGCTGTTCATCCGCTTTATTTTCCGCGTGCTGAAGAAAACGCCCATGAAGGGCATTGTGGAATGGTGTGAAAGAAAAGCGGATTCCAAAAGTGAAAAAATCCGGAAATATGCCTACTGGGGCGTATATCTTTTCGTAGCGATCCCCCTGCCCGGTACAGGCGCATGGATGGGTGCCCTGATTGCAGCCCTTCTGAACATGGACCCCAAAAAGACATTTCCTATCATCGCAGTCGGCGTTCTGACCGCAGGCATCATCGTTTCCGTACTGAGTTTTGGTGTACTTGGCACTTTCATTTGATAAGGAGAACAATATGGCAGAAAGAATTTCCACCCCCAAGAGAACAAAAGAAATCATTGAAGCAAACAGCTTTGCCTTTAAGAAAAATTTTGGTC
Organism: uncultured Clostridia bacterium; assembly: GCA_937919015.1. Taxonomy (GTDB): domain Bacteria; phylum Bacillota; class Clostridia; order Lachnospirales; family Anaerotignaceae; genus Anaerotignum_A. Next base: position 5,335 of record CALFPN010000141.1, on the reverse strand, counting down.
AGAACTTTCTGATCGACGCCAATATTCTGGATAACATCGCTTCCTGCGCCGGCGTAACAAAGGAGGACTGTGTGCTGGAAATTGGCCCCGGTATCGGTTCCCTGACACAGGTGTTGGCAGAAAACGCAAGACAGGTGGTAGCCGTTGAGATCGACAACACCCTCATCCCCATCCTGCAGCAGACACTGGCCGATTATGACAATATCGAAATTTTAAATCAGGATATCCTGAAAACCGATATCGACACCATCATTCAGGAAAAAAACAACGGCAGAAACATCAAAGTCGTTGCCAACCTGCCCTACTATATCACCACTCCCATCATCATGGATCTTCTGGAAAACGAACGCCATGTGGACAGCATCACCGTTATGGTGCAGAAGGAAGTGGCAGAGCGTATGCAGGCCGGCCCCAAGGATAAGGAATATGGTGCCCTTTCCGTTGCCGTGCAGTATTACTGTGACGCAAATCTGGATATGATCGTACAGCCTTCCTGCTTCATGCCCCGCCCTAAGGTGGCATCTGCAGTCATCACCCTGCAGGTACTGCCCGAAAGAAAGGTGAAAACGGCAGATGAAAAGCTGTTCTTCCACATTGTGAAATGCGCCTTTGGTCAGCGCAGAAAAACACTGATGAACTGCCTGTTCAATCTGGGCAATCTGGGCTTCACAAAAGAAGAACTGACAGAAATCATCCAGAGCCTTGGCTGGGATGAACGCATCCGCGGCGAAGCATTGGGTCTGGAGGAATTTGCAGCCCTGACAGATAAAATTGCAGAAAGAAAAGCCAATCGGTAAAACGAAAAAGAGCCCAAAAATGGGCTCTTTTTATCATAGGCCGAAGGCTGTTTTTTCTTCTTCCTTCCATCTTCGAAAAGAGATAAATAAGTCTTCTGTCAGCTGATGCAGGGCTACTTCTGTTTCGATCAACGCATCGCTAATATAATAGCATGCACTGACATATTGCGGTCTGGAATCCATTTCGATTCCCTGCACACCGTCTTTCAGAACGCAAACAAGACCACTCAAATAATTCAAATGAAGCACTAAATCATTTAACCGATTCAACTGTCTGCTCATTTCTTCCATAAAAAGAACCTCCGTTTCTGGTTTTTATTTGCCAAAGGGAGGTACACAGTGCTATAATATTTTTTGTACCTCTATTTGGTGCGTGGGAATGTTCGTTTTACTTGTCAGGTGGGCGGACATTCCTTTTATTTTTCTTCTAATTGGGCTTTTATCATCCGAATCCCTTTCATAATCGCATCCGTTCTGGAAATTTCCAGTTTTTCGGCACAATACTGAATATCTTTGGCTTCTTCTTCTGTCAACCTTAAATTTAGGCTTTTATTTCTGGAAGTTTCTGCCTTTGGCGGTCTGCCCGTTCTTGGAGACATTGCATCACCTCATTTCTGCACTTGCATAAATTATAATATACGCAAGTGCAAAAGTCAATGCTATTTCGACTCCCCTTTTCGTCAACATTTCGTCCGCCTTTTCTGCTGTTTTCCTGCAAAATATGCATTTTCGACAGACACCCTTCGACGGCGAATGACATCACTCTCCTTCCTTCGCAAAAAGAATGACAAACCACCGAATTTTATTGTATTTCCAAGGATTTTTTGTCTGACGAATGGTCATTGCAGGCTTCTTTTTTCTATACTATAATCAACCCAAAAGCAAGGAAGTTCTGCATAAACATTCATCATACAACAAATCGGAGGGATCATTTTGAATAAATCTACAATAAAAGTTCTGCTGGCAGATGATAATAAGGATTTTTGCGATATCATCGTCGCTCATTTGAATAAACAGGAAAATATCAACGTCGTGGCCGTGGCCGTTGATGGGATCGACGCCATGAATAAGATCAGAGACACCCACCCTGATGTGGCCATCATCGACGGCATCATGCCCCGTCTGGATGGTTTGGGTGTATTGGAACGCCTGCAGACACTGGAAGAAGCAGACAGACCCGTGACCATCATTCTTTCCGCCCTGAGCCAGGATAAGGTGGTACAGAAGGCCTTAGACCTGGGTGCCGCTTATTACATGGTAAAACCCTTTGACATGGATGCCCTGACCCAGCGCATCCAGCAGCTGATGCAGGAACAGAAGCCCCTGCTGAAGCCCACCATGAATATCACTTCTGCCAATAGCGCAGCTTATGATTTGGAAACAAAGGTAACGAATATCCTGCATGAGATCGGCGTACCCGCCCATATCCGCGGTTACCACTACATGCGGGAAGCCATCATCATGAGCGTCAACGACATGGATGTACTGAATTATATCACCAAGGAACTGTATCCTTCCATTGCCAAAAAATGCAACACCACCCCCAGCCGTGTGGAACGGGCCATCCGCCACGCCATCGAAGTGGCATGGAACCGCGGCAAGGTAGACGCCATTGATGCCCTCTTCGGCTATACGGTCAATAATCACAAAGGAAAACCCACCAACTCTGAATTCATCGCATTAATATCTGACCGTTTACGGCTGGAAATGAAGGCAAGTTGATAGACTCTACAAGCCAGTAGAATCAAGGCTTTGCAGCTTTTCTCAAATTTTCATCAAGCCTACCAACATCTCAGATTTTCACTGGCAACGGATTTTTTGAGCCTATAAACTCTTTTTGGCAAGCCTATAAACACTCTGTATTTATTGGGGTCTGTTCAGACCTATAAAGAAGGAGTGTTTTTATTATGATGGACTTAAGCTTTAACTGGCAAATCGAAGAATTTATGGTGTATTGCCACACCCAGCAGCTCAGAGAAAAAACATTAACCAGCTATGAGCAGACCCTTCGCTTGTTTGAGCGATGGTGTGCCGAACAGTTTAACATCACAACAGTAGATAAAGTGACTGAATCTATTGTTCGCCGCTACATTATAGATTTACAGAAAAGAGGAAAATACTCTTTCTATGTAAATGATAAAAAGAAGGAAACCAACTTCCCTGATCGTAGAAGGGATTTCCGAAAACCAATCACCACAACTACCATTAACAACTATATTCGGAACTTGCGTGTCTTTTTTAACTGGCTAGATCGTGATTATATCATCACCAAAAATCCTATGGCAAAAGTCCGTCAATTAAAAGTAGAACGCAAAGCAAAAGAATTTCTCTCTGATGAAGAATTCCAGTGCCTGATTGACCATCTAGATAAATCATATTTTTCAGAATGCCGTGATTTCACTATGATTATGCTGATGATAGATACCGGCATGCGTTTAGGTGAATGCAGCTGCCTTCTGGTGTCTGATATGAACTTAGCAAATCACAGAGTTTTTCTACGAGCAGAAATAACAAAAGGCAGAAAAGACAGAGTTGTATATTTTTCTGCAAAAACAGAAAAGATCCTGCGGCAATGGCTACAATTCAAAGATAGATATGTGGAAACAGATTATCTTTTCCCTGTAAAGAAAAGCGGTATGCATGTTCAGGTCAGCGGATTTGAAACAAATTTTAAACGCTATCTTCGCCGCAGCAATCTGAACGAAAACATTTCCCCACACTGTCTGCGTAATAACTTTGCAAAACGCTGTCTGATGAACGGTATGGACATTTACACCCTCAGTAAGATTTTAGGACATTCCAGCGTGACCGTCACGGAACAGGCATACCTTGACATTAACGATGATGATATGAGCAAACGCTATCAGCATTTCAGCCCCTTGAACGGTGTATGAGTTGGTACATCTTTTTACAAGATAGCACAAGAGAGAGGAAGTTCACTCAACTTCCTCTCTCTTTGTATCTGTTTCGTACATCTCTGCTATTTTCTTAACATAGTTCCCCATTTCCTCTACCACTTCCGGCGGGGAAACCACACGGACACCCCTGCCAAGGCCGCAGAGCCAGCCGTAGAACTGGGGACTAACTTCAATGTCTGTATGTATGGTAAAGTGCTTTTCATCGTCTGGAACCATCGTGATGTCCTTACCAAAGCGGTCAATGACTACATTCGCCAAGTGATTGGAAAACCGCAGCTTCACCCTTTGAACCTTGCCGGAATACATAGAGAACACCCGCAGGGAACGCTCCGACAGCTTCATATCCTTAAATATTTCCTTGCCCTCCCGCTTTTGGGCCAGCAGTTCGATACCATCCATTTTGTCCACACGAAAATGCTTCATTTTCCCGCTTTCGTATGCCAACAGGTAATAGTTGTTTTCGCTCCATAGCAGAGCGTAGGGACTTGCGGTGTATTTGCTGCCTTTCTTGTAATATACCTTTTGCTTTTGGGGTGAGAAATAGAAATACTGGAAAGTGATTTTCCAGTCGTTTGCGATAGCTGCGTGTATATCGTCAAGGTGATAGAAAACGCTGTCATTGGAACTGCGGACACGGTTGGGAACATAGCAGCGGCGGTCAAGCAAAACCCGGTCAAAGCGGCTTGCTTTCGCTTTCAGCTTGTCCGTCAGGTTCTTTGCTTGCTTTTGGGTAATAAACCGGGAGGACTGAACGCTGTCGATCAAAAGTTGAAGTTCCTGCATGTCGAACTCCCTTTCAATAAGCCTCCATCCTTTTGTCCGTCCGTCGTACTGTACTTCGTAGCCGTATTCATCCAAAAGGTGAAGATCGGAGTATACCGTTTTCTGTTCTACGGGTATCCTGTGATAGTTGAATAGGTGTTCGCTGATCTCTTGGGCTTTGACGGTGTGGGTTTCGTCTGTGTGTTCCAAAAGATAGTCTAAAAGGTAGAACAATTTGAGCCGTTGGTTCTGCGATCTGCCTTTTCCCTTTTTCCTTACTTCCATACCGTCCCCATCCTTTGCGGTTTTCTGTTAGTATAACATACCAAAAGGAAAGAGAAAAGGCAGAAGTTTCTAAAATAAATTGATTTTTGCGGATAGGTGTGGTATCATTGCTATGCCAAACAAGTTGAATAATGGAATGAGTGTAGTTTCCTTGGGGATACTATGCCTATTTGTGCTACCAATCTCTATGAATTTGCTAAAAACGCAAATCCCGGAGATTGGTATGCAGGGTAATTACCTCGTTCTATCTCAACTTGTTTGGCGACAATCGGGGTTGCGTTTTTAAGTGCGGTAACTTCGGTTGCCGCACTTTTTTATTTTATAGAAAGAAGGAACGCATTATGAAAAAAGCATTATCCCTGATCTTGGCACTTGTGCTGTGCCTGTCCCTGTGTGCTTGCGGAGGAAGCAAGCTGTCCCCAAAAGAAAGATTGAATGATGATGTCAAAGAATACATCAGCGAAAACTACCGTATTACAATCGGGGGTTCTACAAGTGAAGCTGTCAATGTAGATATTGCTTCCGTTGTTGATATGGAAGAAAACAAGTGGGCTGTCTTAGGTACTTACACAG
>CALFPN010000140.1 GCA_937919015.1 uncultured Clostridia bacterium | reverse complement strand
TATCATATTCAAAGGTAGTCAGTTTTCTGGATAATGCTTTGATCTCCTTTGCCCTGTGCATGGGGGTATACTGGCTCATGAGGGAAACGAAGGTTTCTTCCCCAAGGTTTTTCCATATCCAGTCCAGCACCTTACAGCTGTCTTTATATTGCCCGGGCAATACCAGATGGCGAAGAATGATGCCTTTTTGCATCAGTCCATTTTCATCTATGATATCATCACCGACCTGTCGGCGCATTTCGAGTATTGCGTCTGATGCCGTTTCTCTGTAATGAGGACAGTTGGAATATTTTAGCCCCAGTTCATTATCCCAGTACTTGAAATCCGGCAGATACACATCCACCAGCCCCTCCAGCATACGAAGTCCTTCCATGGATTCATAGCCGTTGGAATTATAGACCACAGGGATCTTCAGTCCCTGTTCTTTTGCCATCTCCAGTGCCTTTGCCGTCTGGGGGATGAACTGTGCGGCCGAGACCAGATTCACATTATGGAAGCCCCGCTTCTGCTGCTCCAGAAAAATTTCCGCTAGCCGCGCTACGGAAATTTCCTGCCCGAAGCCCTCCTGACTGATGTTGAAGTTCTGACAGAATACACAGCCCAGATTGCAATGGCTGAAAAACACCGTTCCACTGCCTTTTGTGCCGCTGATGGGCGGTTCCTCCCAATCGTGGCGGCTGACGAGAGCCACCTTCGGCAGATAGGGGGCACGGCAGAACCCGAATTGACCTGCGGTACGGTCGATGCCGCAGTTTCTGGGGCAAACCTGACAATGAGACAAAGCCTCGTTCATTTTCTCCATTGAAAACACCTCTGTCTTTCTGGAAATATCTTACCATAGAAAGGGAAGGAAATACAACCAGTTCTTTACCTTTGCTTTTTCGACAAAAGAATGCTATCATGCAGATACCAGGGTACAAAGTTTAAAAATTTGATGAAAGCTTGCTTTCAGGAGAATTTTTGAATTTGGGACCCGCAAAAACATGAGTAAAGAAGCTATTTTTCGAAGAAAAATATGCGATTTACGAATGTTTTTTAGGATTGTGAGAGCACGAAGTGCGGAACAATCCGGTATCAAAGAAATACGGAGGGGAACAATATGAGAGAATATAAGGTAAGTATGCAGGAAGAACATGTCCTTTCCAGAATCCTCTGCAACTGCTGCGGCAGGGAGATCCCCTCAAACAGCGCAGACCATTTCCATGGAGAAAAAACATGGGGGTATTTTTCCGAAAAGGACGGCAGACAGGACAGCTTCGACCTGTGCGAGGCATGTTACGATCAAATAACAGAAAATTTTCAAATAAAGATGAAATAAAACAGGCGTCCGAAAGGACGCCTTTGTTGTACGGAGAAGCCCCTTCGTAAGGCTTTGCCTTACTCAGCAATTTGCTCCGCAAATCTTTGCGCTAAGGAAGGCATTTTATCCTGTAAACAGTTAAAATGTCTTCCTCTATCGCGCGGTTTTCTCCGCTTTAACAGCAGTTGTTGTTGCAGCCGCAGTTGTTGTTGTTGCAGCCATCATTGCAGCCGCAGCCCAGACAGTCGATCTCACAGTTGGGAGAGCCGAAAACAGGGCCGAAGCCGCAGCAGCTCTTCGGTTCTGCGGAGGGAGAGAACATATCCAGCGGGAAGCGGATATTTTCAAAATTGCGGCAGGGGTCACCGGGCACAGCAGTGGAGGTGCAGGTTTCAGGCATGCAGCGGCCCAGAGAGTTGACTACCATATTCACGGTGCGGAACAGTTTTACGATGGTAAACAGGCCGATGGAAACATTGACCGCCACAGGGGCACCCATGGCAGCGTCGCCATTGGATACGGTGATGGCATTACATTCGCAGTTATTGTGGTGGTGGTGGCAAGGATCACAGCAACTATTAGGGAAACGCAGTTCTGCCTGCAGGGCAACGGCCTTGCCTTCTGCAATGGCAAAGGGGCCGCCGTTGGAATTGCCGCAACAATCGAACTGGTCGGTGGCGGTGGTCACGTCGGCTTCCGTGGAACCAAAGAGAGTTACCCGCAGGTTATAGCTGTTTGTGGCAGGAATGCAGCCGATGAAACAGCCGTCGGCCCTCCTGAATTCCAGCGTATAGTTGAAAACATATTTCAGTTCCAGATCCCAGCAGCCCTCCTGCAGGGGATTGGGTTTCTTTCTCAGAATCTCGATGCGATCCAACACCAGATCGCGGATGGATACATCGGCGGCGTTGCAGGGGGGAATGATGATATCCCCTTCACAGAGCATATCATTGCAGCTGTTTCCGTTTCCTCTTGCGGCACGGGCGGGCCCCAGAATGTCGCTGGTCAGGCATTTCTGAATACGGCACTGGTCGAAAATTTTCTGGGCGATGATACAGGTTTCCCCTGCGCCTGTGTTGCTGCTGCTGTTGTTGTTATTACAGCTGCAGTTTCTTGCAGACAGGTCAAATTCAAAAGCTCCCATAAGACAGCCTCCTTAAAGTTATTTGTTCTTCTACATAGTATGATAAGGAAGGGAAAGCGTGACAGGCGGTCTTATTTGTGCTATACTAAAATTTAATGAAAAACGAAATTATCCCTTGTCATGGAAAGGAATCAGATATGAAACTATTGATGGATACCCATACCCATTCCGTTGCCAGCGGACATGCCTACAGCACTGTGGATGAAAATTTGCGGTGGGCAGCTCAAAAGGGAATGGAACTGGTGGCTCTGACCGACCATGCTCCCGGCATGAAGGATACCACCGGCCATGCCTATTTTGCCAATCTGCATATTTTGCCCAAGGAGCTTCACGGGGTGCGTCTGCTCAAAGGCATTGAACTGAATATCATGGATTTTGACGGGAAGATCGATATGGACGAAAAAGTCCTTTCCCGTCTGGATTTAGGCATTGCCAGCCTTCATATGCCCTGTATCCAGCCCGGCAGCAGAAAGGAAAACACACGGGCCTTGGTGAAGGTCATGGAAAATCCCTATGTGGATATCATCGGCCACCCCGGCGACCCCCGCTATGATGTGGATTATGAAGAGGTGTTCCGACAGGCCAAGGAAACAGGAACGATACTGGAGATCAACAATGCTTCCCTCGTCCCCGGCGGCTTCCGCGACGGCAGCCGGGAAAATGTAAAGACCATCCTGCTCAGGAGCATGGCGGAGGGCGTGCCCGTGGTGCTGGGCAGTGATGCCCATTTTTATACCGGCGTTGGTGATTTTTCCCATGCCCTTGCCCTTTTGCAGGAAGTGGATTTTCCCGCAGAATTGGTGCTGAATACAGACCCGAAACGGTTTCTGGCCGGTCTGAAAAAGAGATAAACTTCCTGTAAAGGAAAGAGACTTCTGATAAAATAATTCTTTACTTTAACGCTCCAAAGTGCTAATATATCTGTGAGAGAATTTTTTGAAACACAGGAGAAGGTGGCGTTCAAATGAATAAGAAAATCAAAACAGAATTGACGGATAAATTGTTCGAATGTATCCTCAGCATGGAAACCATTGAAGAGTGCTATCAGCTCTTTGAAGACCTTTGCACGGTGAACGAAATTCAGGCCATTGCCCAGAGAATGGAAGTGGCAGCCATGCTGGATGCAAAGCGAACCTATGTTGAGATCGCGGAAAAAACAGGGGCTTCCACGGCTACCATCAGCCGCGTGAACCGTTGCCTGCATTATGGTACAGATGGCTATAAACTGGCGATCGACCGGGTGAAGGCGAAAAAGGAAAAAGAAAATAAGGAATAAAAACCATCAGGGCTGATTTGGAAACGCCAAATCAGCCCTATTCTAATGGATAGGAGAAAGAATCATGATCGGATTTGACAAACTGAACGAGATGCAGAAAAAGGCCGTTTTACAGACAGAAGGCCCCGTGCTGATTCTGGCGGGGGCGGGCAGCGGCAAAACAGGGGCATTGACCGTGCGTATCGCCCATCTTTTGGAGACAGGGGTGAAGCCATGGAATATCCTCGCCATCACCTTTACCAATAAGGCGGCGAAGGAAATGAGAGAACGTGTGGAAAAACTGGTGGGGGACGGCGCAAGAGATATGTGGATCAGCACCTTCCATTCCACCTGTGTGCGTATTTTGCGCAGAGAAATTCACCATCTGGATTATGAAAATCAGTTTTCCATCTACGATGGGGACGATCAGGAAAAAATCATGCGGGAGGCCTTCAAACGCCTGAACATGAGCACCACAGATAAGACCTTTTCTGTGAAGGGGGCCATGGCGGTCATCAGCCACCTGAAGGAGGAAATGACCAGCTGGGAGGAATACGCCCAGAAGGTGGATAAAAACGACCTGAAGGCCGTCAGGATCGCAAAGGTGTATCAGACCTACCAGAAAATGCTGAAGGAAAACAATGCGCTGGATTTTGATGACCTGATCTATAAAACCGTTCTGCTGTTCCGTAACTTCCCCGAAGTTCTGGAAAAATATCAGGATCGCTTCCGTTACATCATGGTGGACGAATATCAGGATACTAATACCAGCCAGTATGAACTGGTGACCATGCTGGCGAATAAGCATAAAAACCTCTGTGTGGTGGGGGACGATGACCAGTCCATTTACGGCTGGAGAGGGGCGAACATCCGCAATATTCTGGATTTCGAAAAGGATTTCCCCGATACCACCGTCATCAAGCTGGAACAGAATTACCGTTCCACCAAAAAAATTCTGGAAGCAGCCAATGCAGTCATCCACAATAACCAGACCAGAAAGGATAAGACCCTTTGGACGGAAAACGACGCAGGGAGCATCCTGCATATCTTTAAAGCGGACAACGAATACGACGAATGTCGTTTTGTGGCGGAAAAAATTCAGGAATTGGAAAAGGCAGGCAGAAAGAGAAATGAAATGGCTGTGCTTTACCGTACCAATGCCCAGAGCCGTGCCGTGGAAGATCAGATGGTGAAAAAGGGCATCCCCTATCGTCTCTTTGGCGGTGTCCGCTTCTATGAAAGAAAGGAAATCCGTGATATCCTTTCCTATCTGAAGGTGATGGCGAACCCCGCGGATACCATTGCTTTAAGACGTATCATCAACGTGCCCAAACGAGGCATCGGAGAGACCTCTCTGGATAAACTGGCGGCCTTTGCGGAAGAACAGAATATTCCTCTTTACGGTGCATTGGCCCGTCTGGATGAGATCACAACCCTGAAAACAAGAATTGCCAAATTCAAGGATTTTTATGAGCTGTTCGAGCATCTGAGAGAGGATGCGGAAGGGCTTTCTGTGGCGGAGCTGATCGATGCCGTGGTGAAACGCACGGGCTATCTGCAGATTCTGATGGCGGAGGGGACGGACGAAGCCTTGAACCGTATCCAGAATATCGATGAATTCGTGAATAAGGCGGCGGAATTTGACAAGGCTAATCCCGAAGGCAATTTAGAGGGCTTCTTGGAAGAAGTGGCTCTGGTGGCCGATATCGACAGTTACGAAGAGGGAGAGGAAGCTGTTGCCCTGATGACCCTCCACAGTGCCAAGGGGCTGGAATTTCCCTATGTGTTCATCATCGGTATGGAGGAAGGCATTTTCCCGGGTTATCGTGCGGTGATGTACGGCGGGGAAAAGGAGATTGAGGAAGAACGCAGACTTTGCTATGTGGGCATCACCCGTGCGAAGGAGGAACTGTTCCTGACCCATGCGAAAAACCGTATGCAGCATGGCATCACCCAGTATAATCCCCCTTCCCGTTTCCTGAAGGAAATTCCCGCAGATCTGGTGGATCTGCCCACCAGACAGGTTTCCGAAATGGCGAAGCGATATGACGCCATGACCACCATGAAGAATACTGCCATGGGCAGAAAAAATGTGATGGCTCCCGCGGCCAGATTCGGCATGGGGGCGAAGAAGGAAATGCCTGCCCCCAAGGATTTCCGGCTGGATTATGGCGTGGGCGATAAGGTAAGAGCCCCCAAATACGGCATCGGTACGGTGGTTTCCGTAAATCCCGGAGGTGCGGATTTTGAGGTGGAGGTTTCCTTCGGTGCCAAGGGCACAAAGAAATTTATGGCACGTCTTTCCAAACTGATTAAAGTGAGTGAATAAAAAACTGCATGGCAACACTTTCTAAAACAGGAAATGAGAGGATAAGCGGGTGCAACGATATGACAAATGAAATGAACAGAATGAAATCTCTGGTGGAGCAGCTGAATGAAGCCAGAAGATTGTACTATCAGAAGGATACGTCCATCATGTCAGACCATAAATATGATGCATTGTATGATGAATTGGCGGCATTGGAAGAACAAACAGGCGTGATTTTTACGAATAGCCCGACACAGCAGGTAGGCTATGAAGTCATCAGCAATCTGGTGAAAGTACGCCATGAAGGGCGTGTGCTTTCTCTGGATAAAACGAAAGAAACCGCAAAGCTGGAAAGTTTTCTTGGAGACAGGGAAGGCATTCTTTCATGGAAACTGGATGGCCTGACGATCATTCTGAAATATGATAACGGCGTATTAGAGCAGGCTGTAACCCGTGGTGGCGGGGATGAAGGCGAAGATGTCACACACAACGCGCGCTTCTTTCGTAATATTCCTGTGTCTATTCCTTTTAAAGGGAAATTGGTATTGCGGGGGGAAGCGGTGATTCCCTATAGTGAGTTTTATCGCATCAATGAGGGATTGGGAGAGAACGAACAGTATAAGAACCCCAGAAATCTTTGCAGCGGCACGGTGCGCCAGCTGAACAGTGAAATTGCGGCAAAGAGGAATGTAAAATTTATTGCATTTACATTGGTCAGTGCGGAAGGCAGAGAACTTTCTGATAAAAAATCTGAAAATATGGCATGGCTGACCAGCATGGGCTTTGAAGTGGTAGAGTCCGTGATGGTAACTGCGGAAACTGTGGCGGCGGAAGTGGAACAGTTCCGAAATAAAATCGAGGAAAATGACATTGCTTCCGATGGGCTGGTGCTGACCTTTGACAGTATTTCTTACAGCAGAAGTCTGGGGGAAACCATCAAATTTCCCAAGGATTCCATTGCCTTCAAATGGGCCGACGAAATGGCGGAAACCACTCTCCGTGAAATTGAATGGAATACCTCCCGCACGGGCCTGATGAACCCTGTAGCCATCTTCGACCCGGTGGAACTGGAGGGCAGCACCGTCAGCCGTGCCAGTGTGCACAATGTCAGCATTTTAAAGGAACTGAAGCTGTCTATTGGCGACCGCATCAAGGTTTACAAAGCCAACATGATTATTCCCCAGATTGCGGAAAACCTGACGGGGAAAGTTTCCACGGCGGAAATCCCCAAGGCCTGCTTTGTCTGCGGCGGGGAAACGGAATTGAGAAAACTGCGGGACGGGGAAGCTCTCTACTGCACCAACCCCAACTGTTCCGCCCAGCGGATACAGGCTCTGAGCCACTTTGTTTCCCGTGATGCCATGGACATGGAGGGCCTTTCCGAGGAGACGCTGAAAAAATTTCTGGAACAGGGCTTTGTGGAAAATTATCCCGACCTTTTCCGTCTGGAGGAACACAAGGATGAAATCATGGAAATGGATGGCTTCGGGGAAAAATCCTATCAGAACCTGATCACTTCCATCGAAAAGGCAAAGGATGTGGCACTGCCCAACTTTATCTATGCGCTGGGCATCAACCATGTGGGGCTCAGAAATGCGAAACTCCTTTGTTCCAATTTCGATTTTGACTTGGAAAAAATCAAAGGGGCCACGGAGGAGGAACTGGTGCAGGTGGAAGGCTTCGGTGCCGTCATTGCCCACAGCATCCACGCCTATTTCAAAGAGGAAGCCCATCTGCAATTACTGGCGGATGCCTTGCAGTATCTGCGCATTGCCGCGGCGGAAGAAGCGGAAGGGGGAGAAAGCCCCCTGACGGGGATGACCTTCGTGGTGACGGGGGACTTGGAACACTTCGCCAACCGTAAGGAGCTGCAGGCCCTCATCGAGAAGGGCGGCGGTAAGGTGACGGGCAGTGTAACGAAGAAAACCAACTTCCTCATCAACAACGATATCCATTCCGCATCCAGCAAAAACAAGAAGGCGGCAGAGCTGTGCATCCCTATTCTGAGTGAACAGGATTTCATTGATCGATTCTTAAAATAAAGTGTGATATAGCGGAGAAAGCTTCGAAATAATAGAAAAGTTGAATGTTTGCTTGCAAGAACATTCGACTTTTCTTATTTCGGGAAAGTTTGCGGAGCATATCAGTAGCTCGTAGAACTGCTGACCCGTCAGGGCATAGAGGAGTATCCCGAAGGGATACGAATGATAGCTTTCCTTCTTTGGCATAAAGAACAATTTATATCTTATTTTTTGTGGATAAAATCTATAGATTTTTTCTATTTGTTTTGGTATACTTTTGAAGGATGTATGAAAAATTGTATCGGGGAAATGGGGGTCATACCTGTATGAATCTGAACCAGTTGTACTATTTCAAAACACTGGCGGAGCTGGAACATTACACCAAGGCGGCGGAAAAACTGAATATTTCTCAGCCCACCCTGAGCCATTCCATTTCTGCCATGGAAAAGGAGCTGGGGGCGAACCTCTTCGAAAAACAGGGCCGCAACGTGGTTCTGACCAAATACGGCCGTATCTATATGTTTTATGTGGAAAATGCCCTGACCCAGCTGGAACTGGGCAAAAACCAGATCGAGCGGCTGGTTTCCGAAGGGGGCGGCCATGTAGGTTTGGCCTATATGACTTCCGTCGGCACCAACTTCGTGCCCGAGCGGATTGCCGGCTTTCTGGATGACCCGCAGAATAAGAATATTTCCTTCTCCTGCTACGAAGGCAATACCAAAACATTGCTTTATAACCTGAAACGGGAAAAATATGACCTGATCTTCTGCTCCAAGGTGGAGGAGGAGACGGATGTGGAATTCATTCCCGTGTTTGAACAGAATCTGGTGGTCATCGTGCCGGAGGGACACCCCCTTTCGGAGAGGGAAAAGGTGACTATTCAGGATATCTGTCCCTATCCTTTGGTAAGCTATACCAAGGAAAGCGGTATGCGCCGCATCATCGACGATATGTTCACTAAAGCCCAGATCATGCCCAATATCCTTTGCCAGTTTGAAGACGTGAACGCCATGGCGGGGCTGGTGGCAGCAAATCAGGGCATTGCCATCGTCACAGACGGCAGCGCGCTGGATACTTATAAGGTAAAGAAGCTGGAACTGGATACACCCTATGCCCGCCGCGTGGTGCATCTGGCCTATGTGCTGAATCGATATCTGCCCCCTGCGGTGGAAAAATTCAAGGATTTCATCATTCAGCGTACAAAATCCCAAAAATAACAGAGAAACAGCAACCTCAGGCGAATTTTGCTTGAGGTTTTTTTCTTTTCGTACTACAATCAGAAAGAATGAGGAATTTTACAGAAATTTAACGGATATTGTAACAGAAGGGGAGAAAGATATGCTGCAGGATTTGGATTACGGCAGACTGGAAAATGAATTCCATAATGTATATCCCGCGGAGGAGGACACGGTGGTTTGCTTCCGCGGAAATACAGCACTGATACACAGAAACGAACACAACGAACTGCGCCTGCCCACTTACAAAGAAGTGGTGGCTTGGGCGGAGGTAAATCACTGGGAAAGCTGGAACGAAAATAAGACCCAGTATGTATTTCGCCTGCAGGATGTGAATGTCTTCATCTGGTGGGGAGAAGGCGGCGAACCTGCCGACCCTTCCTACGCTTACGAAACCACCATGATGCTCCGTCAGGTGGTCTCCAAAAATATCTGCTTCTGCATTATGACGGCATGGCATCTTTTTGATTGGTACAGAAGCAACCGCTTTTGCGGCCGCTGTGGCACAAAAACTCTTCACGATGACAAGGAACGGATGATGCGCTGCCCTAACTGCAATAACATGATTTTCCCCAAGATCGCCCCTTCCGTCATCGTCGGGGTGACCCATGGGGACAGACTGCTTTTGAGCAAATATGCCAACCGAAACTATACCCGCTACGGCATGATCGCCGGCTTTACGGAAATCGGGGAAACGGTGGAAGAGACCGTTGCCCGGGAGGTCATGGAGGAAGTGGGCCTGAAGGTGAAAAATATCCGTTATTATAAGACCCAGCCCTGGGGCGTGACCGGCGGCCTTCTCTTGGGCTATTACTGCGATCTGGACGGGGACGACGAAACCATCACGCTGGATGAAAATGAGCTTTCCATGGCGGAATTTTACCCCAGAAATGCTCTGCCTGCCCAGGATGACGGCATCAGTCTGACCCGAGAAATGATCCGCGTGTTTGAAAAGAATGAGGAGCCCAAATAATGGAAGGAAAGAACAACAATAAAAAGGACATGGTTATCCTTATGGGCTGTATCCT
>CALFPN010000139.1 GCA_937919015.1 uncultured Clostridia bacterium | reverse complement strand
TTGCTGTGGGATAGGATATCTGCTGTTCTAGCTGTACATCCTTCATGTTTCCTCTGTTTTTCAAAAAAGAAAGCAGAAAATCATATTGTTCCTTTTCAAGTCGATCAAATACACTCAAAGCATATTCTTTTTTCAATTCCATTCCGCAATCAGGACAACACAAAAGAGAGATTTTCAGCGTTCCTTTACATTCCGGGCATTTCGAAAGTATTTGTTTCATAAGGATCACCTCTTATCCCAAGCATATATCAACCCACACTATCTGTCAATATAGACTTTAATATTTTTAATATCTATTTTAAGAATATTATCACTATAAAAATAAAAGAAGCCATGTATCAAATTGATACATAGCTTCTGCTTTTTCATATTTCAATTATTTGATACGAGCTTCCAGTTCTGCTTTCATATCTTCATAACCGGGTTTGCCCAACAGTGCAAACATGTTTTTCTTGTATGCTTCTACACCGGGCTGGTCGAAGGGATTTACATCCAGCAGGTAACCGGAGATACCAACTGCTTTTTCAAAGAAGTAAACCAGAGCACCGAAATGATATTCGTCCATTTTGTCCATTTCGATGACCATGTTGGGCACGCCGCCGTCCATGTGTGCCAGCATAGTACCTGCGAAAGCTTTGCTGTTTACAAAGTGGATTTCCTTATCAGCCAAGAAGTTCAGACCGTCGCCGTCCTGTGCATCGAAGGGAACCAGAGCTGCGGATTTGGGTTCTTTTACCCACAGAACTGTTTCGAAGAAGAAACGCAGACCATCCTGAATGTACTGACCGATGGAGTGCAGGTCTGTGGAGAAGTTTGCTGTTACAGGGAACACACCTTTGTTTTCCTTGCCTTCGCTTTCTGCGTACAGCTGTTTGAACCATTCCCCGAAGGATGTCAGGTGGGGTTCATAGTTTGCCAGAATTTCCACTGTTTTGCCCTGTTTGTAGAACAGATAACGCAGTGCTGCATACTGGTAGCAGATGTTTGCTTTCAGATCGGGGTTCATGTATTCTTTTCTTGCATCCTGTGCGCCTTTCATCACTGCATCCAGATCTACGCCGGCAACTGCCATGGGCAGCAGACCTACAGGTGTCAGAACGGAGAAACGGCCGCCAACGTCATCGGGGATCACGAATGTTTCGTAACCTTCCTGATCGCACATTGTTTTCAGCGCACCTCTTACTTTATCTGTTGTTGCAAAGATTCTTTTTGCTGCTTCTTCCTTGCCGTATTTGTCTTCCAGCATTTTTTTGAAGATACGGAAAGCAATGGCAGGTTCTGTTGTTGTACCGGATTTGGAGATTACATTTACGGAGAAATCTCTGTCACCCAGAATTGCCAGAATGTCATTCAGATATGCGGAGCTGATGTTGTTGCCCACAAAGTAGATATCGGGTGTGTCTTTTTTGCGTTCATTGTAAAAAGGTGTTTTGATGAAGTCCAGTGCTGTTCTTGTACCCAGGTAGGAGCCGCCGATACCAATTACGATCAACACTTCGCTGTTTGCTTTGATTCTTTCTGCTGCCTTTTTGATACGTTCAAATTCGTCCTTGTCATAGTTTTCGGGCAGATCTACCCAGCCAACGAAGTCATTGCCCTTGCCTGTTTTTTCATGCAGACCCTTATGGCAGCGTTCTACATCTGCCTGCAGTGCATACACCTCGTCCATGTTGATAAAGTCTCCCTGAAGAGAAAAAGAAATACCCATTTTAAAAACCTCCTTAGTAATTTATATCCTTAGTATTTTTATTTACAGAGGGTTTTGATTGCTCCTCCGCAAGTTTATCCTATTGTATCTGCCCCTATTATATCACAAAAAAAGTTGTTGCAAACCCCTTTTGGGACATTTTTTGCAACAACTTTACATTTTTGTCTCACCTTGTATTATTGTGTACCTTTTACGATGATTTCAGGCACCGCTTCCTGTATGATTTCCTTATCTACTTCTTTTTCCTCAATCACGACACCATTCACACGGGTGATCTGGATGGTACTCTTTTTCTGGCCCGCTTTCCCCTGCTGGATGACCTTCTGATAGCTGGAAGGTTTTGTATCATCGTACTGGGTCTGATAGGTTTTGGGTTCCACTGCTGTCAAGATCTGTGTTTCAATGGTCTTAATGGAGATTTTGGGTTTCTGCACGGGAACATTGATGACCTGACCGACTCTGATGCTCTGATTCAGGTTTGCACCGGGATTCAGTTCCAGCAGTTTTTCCACCGTGGTTTTAAATTCACTGGCGATCAGATACAGGGCATCTCCGGACTGTACCGTATAGCTCTGGGTGGTTTCCGTTGTGGATTTCAGCACGGCAATGGCATCTTCCTGTTCCAAAATTTCTGTAGATTCCACAAATTCACTGACGATTTCTACTTTTTCCACCCAATCAATCTTTGCATCTTCGGGAATACCGCCTTCCGGCAGCAGCTCTGTTTTCAGCTGCTCCAGCACGGCATTCGCCGCTTCCTGATTGGCAAGGATGGCCGCCTTGCCGCCGTCCACGGTAATGATGGCTGCTTCTACTTTATACGTCACCATATTGCGCATCTTGGGCAGCAGGTGTTCCATGGTGCAGACATCCTTTTTATTCTTGGAACCGATATGCACCCCTTCCACCTTGATCTCTTCATTGATCTTCACCTTGGAGCCAACGATACCCTCCAGCTGGCTTTCCAATGTTTTGGTCAGTTCTTCCGCCGTGATCTTTGTATCTTCCAGAATGCCTACCCTTTCTTCATTGATGAAAACCGCCGAGCCATTTTTTCTGACGAACAGAAAAACGATAAACAGCAGCACCACGATGCCAATCAGATACAGCACATTCCGATTCAGTTTTCTGCCGCCGCCTTTTTTCACACGTTTTTTCTGCGGTTCCGGCTGTCTTTCTCTGCGGCTCTGTCTGCCGCTGCTTTTCTTGTTTCTGCTGCCTCCGGCAGGCTTACCGCCGCCATAAGGCACACGTTCCTCCCTTTTGGGAAACATAGTATCGGACACGGGAATTCCCCCTATTCTTCAAAAAATGATATATTTCTACAGATACTATTTTATGATAGGAATATAAAGATTGCAAGCAAAAGCGAACAGAAACTTCCCCTGTCATGAAACTCTTTTCTTTTTAAAGAAAAAACTCCCTTTCGGGAGTTTGATTTCCAAACATTATTTGTTTCTTACAAAACGCAGAATGGATTCTGTCTGATATTTGATATGGCCCTGAGCGATGGATGCGCCTTCTTCGCCGTCATGGTTTTCGATGGCGCGGATAATGCTTCTATGGTGCGCCACAATGGTGGACATGGATGTTTCGTTATTTTTTGCCTGTGCCATTCTGTAGCGATACAGCTGGATACGAAGGTTTCTGAAAATATTAACCAGTTTGTCGTTTTCTGTTGCAGCAAAGATCAGGTCATGGAAGTCTTCATCGATATCCACAAAACGTTCTACGTCATTCTCTGCCACTGCTTTTTCAAAGTCTACTTCCATGTTTTTCAGCTGCTGCAGATCTTCTTTGCTCATTTTTTTGCAGGCAACGGAAGTTGCCAGACCTTCCAGCGCGCTTCTGACTTCCAGAATATTGATGATATCCTTTTCGCTCATATCCAGAACCTGCGCGCCTTTTCTGGGCACCAGTTCCACCAGATTTTCCAGTTCCAGCATACGCAGTGCTTCTCTGACGGGTGTACGGCTTACGCCCAGTTTTTCTGCCAGCTGGTTTTCCATCAGTCTTTCCCCGGGAACCAGCTTGCCTGTCAGAATGGCATCTCTCAGTGTGTTGAACACAACGTCTCTCAGGGGCAGGTATTCGTTTGTATTGATATTGAATTTTGTATCAGCCATTTCGTTTTTCTCCTCTCAACTCTCTCTGCACACGATAGGTTCTTGTCGCCACGGAATCTTTCAGTGCAAATTCTCTCTTTACCAGAGCCGCCGCTTTTCTTGCCTTTTCTCTTTCCCGGAACAAAGCAAAGACCGTCGGGCCGCTGCCGCTCATCAAAGCACCTTCTGCGCCTAATTCCATCAGTCTGTTTTTGATTTCTGCAATCTTAGGATGCATTTTGATGGTCACCGTTTCCAGCACATTGCAAAGGAGTTTCCCCATTTTTGCAACATCGCCTTCTGCCATGGCCGCAAGCATCGCTTTTGTATCGGGGTGTTCTTCGACTGCGTCCCACTTCAGCCCCTTATAGACAGAGACCGTGGAAACACTGACAGGCAGTTTCGCCAGAACCACATAACATTCCGGACAGGGATGAGCCGCATTGGTCATGATCTCACCGACGCCTTCGCACAGCACCGTCCCCCGACGCACACAGTAAGGGATATCGGAGCCCAGCTTTCCCGCCAGTTCCTCCAGCTCCCTTTCGGAAAGATGCAGGTCGAACAAACGATTCATCCCCACCAGAACCGCCGCGCAGTCCGTACTGCCGCCGGCCAATCCCGCCGCCACAGGGATGCGCTTATCGATCTCGATAAAAACACCGCCTGCAATGCCATAGGTTTCTCTCACGAGATTTGCTGCCTTCCACGCCAGATTGCGTTCATCGGTGGGCAGCCAGGGCAGATTTGTTTTCAGCTTGATCTCAGGCTTTTCCAGTTTTTTCATGTAGATGCCGTCGTAAAGGGCAACGGTCTGCATGATGGTCTCCAAAAGATGATAGCCATCCTCCCGTTTGCCGGTTACATCCAGCGTCAGATTGATTTTTGCTCTTGCCTTCAGTCGAATTTCTTTCACGGTGTATTCCCCCGTTTTTTCTATACTGTATACACTAACTTAAGTATATTGTACACCATCTCAAACACAGATACAATCCGCAACTTATACAAAAAAGGTCGAATCTTTCCGAACGATGCTCGTTCATTCTTTCAATTATTCAAACCGGAGCCAACAAAGAAGCAAAAATTCCAAGGGAGACGAAGTTTTTCCGTTTTCTTTTCTTGTGTGTGCAAAAATTATGCTATAATAAGAAAAACATTCCTTTTTCGAAAGGAGGAGACCCTATGCGGGCAATCTATGAAAAAAACAAACAGGCCATCCACGATATCGCCCTGCTTTTGGCAGCGATTCTGATCTGCTTCCTGTTTTTCCGTTATTTATCCCCCATCTTTCTGCCTTTTATCATCGGCTGGCTGATGAGCCTGCTGTTCAACCCTCTGGCGGACAAGCTGCAGGACTATCGTGTTCCCCGCGGCATCAGTGCTTTGCTGGGCATCCTCATCCTGTTCGGCATTTTGGGGCTTTTGGGCTTCTGGTCTGGAAACAACATCCTGCATAAAGCCCAGAGCTTTTCCGAAAACCTGCCCTACTATGTGGATTTGGCAGAGGTAAAAATGCAGGAATTCTGGAAACTCTTTGACAGCTTCCGCGGAAAGCTTCCTGTGGAGCTGCAGGCATCCTTTCTGGAATTTCAGAATGATGCCACGGGCATGCTGCTTTCTCTGCTGCCCAAGGGCAGCGGCGGCGGTGCTTTGGGCGGTGTTTCCAATTTCTTCATCGCCTTCTTTGTGGCACTGATCTCCGCCTATTTTTTCACAAAAGACCGCGATCTCATTCATAAGGTATATCAGGAACATCTGGCCCCCTTATTGGGCATTTCCATCCATACCACAAAAACAGAGCTGAAGGCATCCGTCTGGGGCTATATCAAAACCCAGATCATCCTGATGGGCTTCACCTTCGCCATCACCCTCATCGCCCTGCTGGTGATGCATTCTCCCTATCCCCTGCTGTTGAGCATCGTCATCGCCTTGATCGATTCCCTGCCCTTCTTTGGCAGCGGCTTCATCCTCTGGCCCGGCGCAGTCATCCATCTGTTGACGGGGAATACCTTCCTCGCCATCGGCTATATGGCTCTGTACGGCATCATTCAGGTCATGCGGCAAATTTTGCAGCCAAAAATTTTAGGGACACAAATCGGTCTGCATCCCCTGCTGACCCTGTTCTCCATGTATTTCGGATTCAAATGCATCGGGGTCATCGGTCTTATCATCGGGCCTATCATCGCAGTAATTTTGAAAGCTTTTTTCCGACTGAAAAACCAGACATAAAAAAGACCACCTCGAAAGAGGTGGTTATTTTTATATCGCCATTTGGATGCCCCAGAGCACCATGAGATGCAGAGGGTAAAATACATAAAAGAAATATCTGGGCAGTTTTTTCGACAATGCCGCAATCCGCCATTTTCCATCCAGAAATCCAAAGGAAAACAGGGATACTATCTGTATCCATGCGCCCGTGCTCAGCCCATACAGGGCGTTGAGGATGACCTGCCCATAAAAGCACAGGCTGTTTTTCATCCCATAAAATCCAAAGAAAAAAATCGTCCAGACGCCATACCAGCCATAACTCATGTCAACAGAATAACAGACAATGAGCAGAACGCCCGCCAATCCTGTTTTTCCCTTCTGCCAGAAATGCAGAGCCAACGCCCCCCATGCCAGCATAAACAAGGGGTTTAGCTGGGTCAGCCCAAACAGTTTCATGTAAATGGGCTGGGAAACCGCCGCCGCCATCAGGATGCGGAGCAAATACTTTCTGAAATCAGAAGTATAGGCCACTCCCTGAGCAATGCCAAAGGCAAACAAGGGAAAGGACAGACGCCCAATGGCACGAAAGCCCATGACCGCAGGAAAAAACACCGCCCCGATGTGGTCGATCAACATGGTCAGGGCCGCAACGCACTGAATGAACTGCCTTTGTTCCCTGCTCATACGGAAAACATAGGGGTAGACAGGTATCTGTCCCCTGTATCCGGCAGGAGAACAACGATATTCTTGCCCGCATTTTCGGGGCGTTTTGCCACTTCTACTGCAGCGTGCAGGGCTGCCCCTGCGGAAATACCTACCAAAAGTCCTTCTCTTCTTGCAATGGTTCTGCCGGCTTCGTAGGCTTCTTCTTCTGTTACTGTGATCACTTCATCATAAATAGCCGTATCCAGAATGGAGGGAACGAAGTTTGCGCCGATGCCCTGCAGACCGTGAGGGCCCGCTTCCCCTTTTGTCAGGAGCGGAGAGGATGCAGGTTCCACACCGATGATTTTCACGTTGGGGTTCTGTTCTTTCAGGAATCTGCCCGTGCCTGTGATGGTGCCGCCTGTGCCGATGCCTGCCACGAAAATATCCACTTTCCCGTCTGTATCCTCCCAGATTTCGGGGCCTGTGGTTTCATAATGGGCCGCAGGGTTGGAAGGATTGTCAAACTGCCCGGGGATAAAGGAATTGGGGATCTCCTTGGCCAATTCCTCCGCTTTCGCAATGGCACCTGTCATACCCTTTGCCCCTTCTGTCAGCACCAGTTCCGCACCGAAGGCTGTCATTAAAAGTCTCCGTTCCATGCTCATGCTGTCAGGCATCACGATGATGGCTCTGTAGCCCCTTGCCGCCGCCATAACTGCCAGCCCGATGCCCGTGTTGCCGCTGGTGGGTTCGATGATGGTGGCACCTGCTTTCAGGATGCCCGCTTTTTCCGCGTCCTCCACCATACGCTTTGCCACTCTATCCTTCGCACTGCCGCCGGGGTTCAGGGCTTCCACCTTCGCCAGCAGTCTTGCCTTCAGTTCCAGTTTCTTTTCCAGATTGGACAGTTCCACCAGAGGGGTTCTGCCGATCAGTTCCTCAATACTTCTATAAATCTTAGCCATATTACAGACCTCCGTTTCTTTTTTATATTGAAAAAAGTACCCCCATTTTCCCCTGTTGTCAAGGGATTTCTGTTTCCAGTCCCTTGTCTCAAATTCATTTTTGTGCTACCATATTGCCAGAGTATGTATACAATCGTGCAAAAAAAGGAGCAATCACTATGAAAATCGGTAGAAATGACCCCTGCTGGTGCGGCAGCGGCAAAAAATACAAAGCCTGCCACGCGGCATTTGACGAAAAAATCGAATCTTATAAAGCAAAACGTATCCCCGTTCCCAGCCACAAACTCATCAAAACGCCTGAACAACTGGAAGGCATCCGCAAAGCCGGCAAACTGAACACAGAAGTGCTGGATATGATCGCAGAAAAGATCAAAGCCGGCACGTCCACAGAAGAAATCAACACACTGGCCCATAATTATATCGTGGAACACGGCGGTATCCCCGCTTGTCTGGGCTATCAGGGTTTCCCAAAAAGCATTTGTACTTCCGTAAATGATGCCATCTGCCATGGCATCCCTTCCGAAAACGAAATCCTGAAAGACGGCGACATCATCAACGTTGACGTAACGACCATTCTGGATGGTTATTACGCTGACGCTTCCCGTATGTTTATGATCGGCGAAGTTTCCGACGAAGCGAAAAAACTGGTGGAAGTCACAAAAGAATCTGTGGATCTGGCTCTCAAAGAAGTGAAACCTTGGGGCAGACTGGGCAACATCGGCGCAGTTATCAGCGAACATGTGCAGAAACACGGCTACACCGTTCTGCGTGATATCGGCGGCCACGGCGTTGGTAACGAGTTCCACGAAGATCCCTATGTATGCCACATCGCAAAAAGGGATACCGGCATGCTGCTGGTACCCGGTATGGTATTTACCATTGAACCTATGGTTAATGAAGGCGAAGAGGATTTCTTCGTGGATGAAGAAAACGACTGGACTGTTTACACAGAAGACGGCCTGCTGTCTGCGCAGTGGGAATATACCATTGCAGTCACAGAAGACGGCTACGAAATTTTAACCCATTAAGCAAACGAAAACCCCATCGAAAAACCGATGGGGTTCTTTTTATTTCTCAGCCTGTTCAATCAGATATCTCGCCACTTTTTCAATCAGATTATTCCGCATATCGCTGAAGGAATGATCCGTCACATATTCTTCGCAGAGGATATGGCCGCCGGCCGCCTTTACCGCATCTGTCCAGGGCAGCACATGCACATCGGCAGAGCACTCCTCATCCAGTTTTGCATTGATACAATATATGGGCATATCTTTCAGAGAAGCTGCCAGCCCAGAAAGCTGATAAGCTTTTTTATTTTTTTCTGTTTCTTCATACAACACCTGTGCAGAAGTGCCGCTGAGCCAAGGTGCCGCACTTTCGAAAATGGCTTTCATCTGCTCCCTGCCTTTTTCGCTCATCATGCCTTCCCCCATATCACAGGGTGCAATGGTGAC
>CALFPN010000138.1 GCA_937919015.1 uncultured Clostridia bacterium | reverse complement strand
TGGCTTACGAAGATGCCTTCAACGGTAACAAATCCGCTGTCCACTGGGATCTGGTCATGATCCAGCGTCCGGAATACGGCGGCGGTGAGATCTGGTTCGATGATGTGCTGATCCGCAAAGACGGCATCTTCGTGGTACCCGAACTGGAATGTCTGAACCCCGAAAATCTGAAATAATAATAAAAAGGACATTAGAAACATTTTTGTTCCTAATGTCCTTTTCTTCTTTAATCCTCAATCTCAAATTTTACATTTCCATTAAAATCTTCAATCCTATAAAAGATCTTCATCATTTTATCAAAGAAATACTCTCTGATTTCTTTAGGCATGGTGTCAACACCCCTGATTTTTACCGACTCAAAAACATCTTCATCCGAACCTATATAATCACACCCCATATCCCAAAGCGCATCCAGATTTTCTCCGTAGAAACTTGGAAAATGAAATGTATCTCTGATTTTCCAATGTACTTCTGTAATATATTTGCATCCTGTAAAATCCAAAACAATTTGTTCTTCTTTCATTCTTACCCCTCCTACACAATCTCAATAAAAGTTTTGTAATGATCATACGTCACAAAAACCAATCCATCATTTGAATATAAAATCCGATCATTCCCTCTGTATCCCCATTTGTAATTGATATCAGCTTCATACCAAATGCGCCCCGGACTTTCCGGCAAATGTCCATCATCATTCCAATATCTGCCTCTTGCAAGCATTCTTCCAGGCGCAACCTGATTTAAGTTTCCTTTCTTTCTATCCCACCCCAACTTTTTCGCGTCCTGATAAGAAATATAGTTCGGCGGTAATTTTCCAACTACTTTGAGCCAAATATCTGCTCCACCTGCACCATCTTTTGTTCCATCTCCTGCTTGAATCGCTTTCATCGGTTCAATCATACATCGACACCGCAGATGGACAGGCACAAGCCACCTTGTATTCTCATGCATAGAATAAATCTTCCCGTGATTATCCTTACAGATAAAGCAAGTTTTCAAATCCAATGTCGCTTTCCACATTTTCCAGTTTACACTTTTCATAACTTAAAAACAATCACTCCTTTCAAAAGGAGCATACCAAATGCCGAATCTCACAAAGTCTCCATTTTCAAGGCATGGTTTGCCTTTTTTATTGCAAAATATCCCTGTGGTTGTTATAATTTGAAAAAATGTCCGAACACACAAGGAGGAATTCGAAATGAAAATCGCATGCTACGCAGCAGGCTCCGTGGGCACAAACAACTATGTTGTTTCCGATGATAACGGCATCACATGCATCATCGACTGCGACGGCCCTATCCAGCCCCTGCTGAACTATATCGCCCAGAACAACCTGAAAGTAACACATATCCTGCTGACTCACGGTCACTATGACCATGTGGGCTCCGTAAACGAACTGTCCGAAAAACTGGGGGCAAAAATCGTCGGCGGCGCACAGGAAATGCCCGTATTCACAGACCCCGCCCTGAATGTTTCCCAGTTTGTAGGGGCTCCCATCATCGTGCACCCCGATGAACTGGTAAATGAAGGCGATGTGGTAAAAGTGGGCGACATGGAATTCAAAGTCATGCTGACCCCCGGTCATACTCAGGGTTCCATCTGCTTCATCGAAAAAGACGTCATCTTCAGCGGTGACACTTTGTTCCAAGGCTCCTGCGGCAGAACCGACCTGCCCACAGGCGACTGGAATGCTATCCGCCTTTCCCTGAAAAGACTGGCAGCTCTGCCCGGCGACTACAAAGTATATTCCGGCCACGGCCCTGCTACCACATTGGAAGAAGAACGCAGAACAAATCCCTTTATGAAAAAATGATTTTTCAGTCCCCTTTTCGGGGACTTTTTTATTTGCATCTTCCTCTGTTCGCTTGTGGGGGGTATTTCTTTTTGATATACTAAATGCAGTGATGATTCGACAGAAATCGATAGAAACAGATAATAAGGAGGAAATTGCCATGAAATATATCCTTTCCTTAGATCAGGGCACCACCAGCTCCCGCGCCATCCTTTTCAACGAAAGCGGCGAAATGATGAGTTCTGCCCAGAAGGAATTCAAGCAATATTATCCCAACCCCGGCTGGGTAGAGCATGACCCTATGGAAATCTGGAACACACAGCTGGAGGTTGCCCGCGCAGCCATTGAAAAACTGGGCATCTCCGCAGAAAATGTGGCAGCCATCGGCATCACCAACCAGAGAGAAACCACCATCCTCTGGGATAAGCGCAACGGTAAGCCGGTACATAATGCCATCGTGTGGCAGTGCAGAAGAACTGCCCCCACCTGCGATTCTTTGAAGGAAGCCGGCTGGGCGGATAAAATCAGAGAAAAGACAGGTCTGCTCATCGATGCCTATTTCTCTGCCACAAAAATCCGATGGGTCCTGCAGAATGTGCCCGAAGCAAAGGAACTGGCAAAAAGCGGCAACCTACTCTTTGGCACCATTGATACCTGGCTCATCTGGAACCTGACAGGCGGTCAGGTACACGCCACCGACTATTCCAACGCATCCAGAACGATGCTCTTCAATATCCACACTTTGGAATGGGACAAAGAGATTCTGGAATTATTGGAAATCCCCGCATCCATCCTGCCGGAAGTACGCCCCTCCAGCGGCGTTTTCGGCAACACGCTGCCCTTGCTCTTTGGTGCAGCCATCCCTGTGGCAGGTGTGGCAGGCGACCAGCAGGCGGCATTGTTTGGACAGGCTTGCTTCTCCCCCGGCACAGCGAAAAACACCTACGGCACCGGCGGGTTCCTGCTGATGAATACAGGGGACGAGCCGGTTTCCTCTAAAAATGGTCTGGTGACTACTATCGCATGGGGCTTGGGCGGGAAAATCACTTACGCACTGGAAGGCTCCATTTTTGTGGCAGGAGCTGCCATCCAATGGCTTCGGGATGAACTGAAGCTCATCTCCTCCGCAGGGGAAACAGAATGTCTCTGCAAGGAAGTGCCCGATACCTGCGGCGTTTATCTTGTGCCCGCCTTCGTTGGTCTGGGTGCGCCCTATTGGGACCCTTACGCAAGGGGTGCGCTGACAGGGCTCACCAGAGGTGCAAACAGAAGTCATATCGTCCGTGCGACAGTAGAATCCATGGCCTATCAGACCTATGACGTGCTCCACGCCATGGAACAGGATGCAGGCATCCCTCTGGCGGAACTGCGGGTAGACGGCGGTGCTGCTGCCAATTCTTTCCTGCTGCAGTTCCAGTCTGATATCACAGGTGTCCCCGTTCTGCGTCCTTCCACACTGGAAACCACAGCATTGGGGGCAGCTTATCTGGCCGGTCTGGCCGTGGGCTACTGGGATGATTTGACAGAAATCCGCCGCAACTGGCAGGTTTCTGCCGCCTTTAACCCCGAACTTTCTCAGGAAAAAGCAAAAGAAAAAGTGAATGGCTGGCATCATGCCGTGAAACAGGCCAGACTGTAAGAAGATGCCACTGTTGCATCTGCAACAGAATTTTCACCGTTTTTACGGTACATTTATAGGTAAGAGCTACTATATCTTGAAGACTCTGCCTGTAAAGGAGGAACATATATGTATGTAATTAAAAAAGATAATACCCATGAAGCATGGAATGTGCAGAAGGTGGTTGTTGCAGTCAACAAATCTGCCTACCGTGCCATGGTGAAATTTACCGATGAGGAACTGGATTTCCTCTGCGAATATGTAGAAAGCAGTGCCCGTGCCTTAGGGCAGGAGGGCATCCCCATCGCCCAGATGCACAACATCGTGGAAAGCGCGCTGGAAAAGGTAAAACCCGAAGTTGCGAAAAGCTATCGCGACTACCGCAACTATAAACAGGACTTCGTAAAAATGCTGGACGAGGTATACAAGAAAAGCCAGTCCATCATGTACATCGGGGACAAGGAAAACTCTAATTCCGACAGTGCCCTTGTTTCCACAAAGCGTTCCCTCATCTATAATCAGCTGAACAAGGAACTCTATCAGAAATTTTTCATGACAACAGAAGAACTGCAGGCCTGCCGTGACGGGTATATCTATATCCACGATATGTCTGCCAGAAGGGACACCATGAACTGTTGTCTGTTCGATGTAAAGACGGTACTGACAGGGGGCTTCGAAATGGGCAACCTGTGGTACAACGAACCCAAAACACTGGAAGTTGCCTTCGACGTCATCGGCGATATCGTTCTTTCCGCAGCCAGCCAGCAGTACGGCGGCTTCACAGTGCCTTCCGTAGACCTGCTGCTGGAACCCTATGCAGAAAAAAGCTACGAAAAATATTACCGCAGATATATCGACTTAGGGTTAACTGCCAGAGTGGCAGACAGAGAGACCATGAAAGACATTCAGAAAGATTTCGATCAGGGTTTCCAGGGCTGGGAATACAAATTTAATACCGTTGCTTCCAGCCGCGGGGACTATCCCTTCATCACCATGACCTTCGGCACAGGCACAGGGAAATTTGCCAAGATGGCATCTATTTCCATGCTGCATGTACGCCGTAAGGGTCAGGGCAAGAAAACCTGCAAGAAACCCGTACTTTTCCCCAAGCTGGTTTTCCTCTATGATGAAAACCTCCATGGCCCCGGCAAGGAACTGGAAGATGTATTCGAAGCAGGCATCCTCTGTTCTTCCAAGAGCATGTATCCCGACTGGCTTTCCCTGACAGGGGAAGGCTATGTGGCGGAAATGTATAAAAAGTATGGTGCCATCATCAGCCCCATGGGCTGCCGTGCCTTCCTTTCCCCTTGGTACGAAAAAGGCGGCATGGAACCCGCCGATGAAAACGACAAACCCGTATTCGTGGGCCGCTTCAATATCGGTGCGGTCAGCCTGCATCTGCCCATGATCTATGCCAAGGCAAGACAGGAAAGCAAGCCTTTCTTTGAAGTACTGGATTATTATCTGGAACTGATCCGTCAGCTCCATATCCGCACTTACGCATATCTGGGTGAAATGCGTGCCTCCACCAACCCTCTGGCCTACTGCGAAGGCGGTTTCTACGGCGGCCACCTAGGCTTCCATGATAAAATCAAGCCTCTGCTGAAAACAGCTACAGCTTCCTTCGGCATCACTGCCCTGAACGAGCTGCAGGAATTGTATAACGGAAAATCTCTGGTGGAGGATGGCCAGTTTGCCATCGACACCCTGAAACATATCAACGAAAAAATCGCGGAATTCAAAAAAGCCGACGGCAATCTCTATGCCATCTACGGCACCCCTGCGGAAAGCCTCTGCGGCCTGCAGGTAACCCAGTTCCGCAAGAAGTTCGGCGTAGTGGAACACGTTTCCGACAGACCCTATGTCTCCAACAGCTTCCATTGCCATGTGACAGAAGACATTACCCCCATCGAAAAACAGGATCTGGAAAAACGCTTCTGGGATCTTTCCAACGGCGGCAAGATCCAGTATGTGAAATATCCCATCGATTATAATCTGGATGCCATCCGCACTTTGGTGCGCCGCGCCATGAAGCTTGGCTTCTATGAAGGGGTAAACCTTTCTCTGGCCTACTGTGATGACTGCGGCCATCAGGAACTGGAAATGGATGTCTGTCCGAAATGTGGCAGCAGCAATCTGACAAAAATCGACCGTATGAACGGCTATCTGTCCTATTCCCGTGTGAAAGGCGATTCCCGCCTGAACGATGCGAAAATGGCTGAAATTGCAGAAAGGAAGAGTATGTAATGGGCTTGCGATATCATAACATCACAAAAGACGATATGCTCAACGGCGAAGGGCTGCGGGTGGTGCTTTGGGTCAGCGGCTGCCCTCACCACTGCAAAGGCTGTCATAACCCTCAGACATGGGATCCCGAAAGCGGCATTCCCTTCGACGAAGATGCGGAAAAAGAACTGTTTGAGATCCTCGGCCGTGGTTACATCAGCGGCATCACCTTCAGCGGCGGCGATCCCCTCTTTGAAGGCAACCGCAGTATGATCGAGCATCTGACAAGAAGGGTGAAACATGAATTTCCCGATAAAAACGTGTGGCTCTACACCGGCTACCGCTGGGAAGAGATCAGTGCCCTGCCTATGATGCAGTATATTGATGTGCTGGTGGATGGCAGATTCATGGAAGATCTGAGGGATACGAAGCTGCACTGGAAGGGTTCCTTCAACCAGCGCATCATCGATGTACAGAAGTCTTTACAGAACAGCTCTCTGTATCTTTATCATGCCGAATAATTTCGAGGAACGCCGTCCTCCGAGCTCCTTGCAAGGGGAATTGGTCAAGCATCTTCCTCCGGAAGACGGCTTCGCCGCCGCTTTTATCTTAGCGGTGCTCACATCCCCTCGCCCCCCATTTGCAAAAGCCTTCGCTTTTGCATTACAGAAAGGATACGTTTTATGGAAAAAATTAAGATCAAATATTTAAGCGACAAAATTGAAAAACTGCGCTACATTGACGGCAAGTCCGACTGGATCGACCTAAGAGCCGCAGAACGCATCGAATTGAAAGCCGGCGAATTCAAGCTGATCCCTCTGGGCATTGCCATGCAGCTGCCCGAAGGCTATGAAGCACATATCGTGCCCCGCAGCTCCACATTCAAGAACTACGGTATCATCCAGACCAACCACTGCGGCATCGTGGATGAAAGCTACTGCGGCAACAATGACCAGTGGTTCATGCCCGCCTATGCTTTGCGAGATACTGTCATCGAAGTGAATGACCGGATCTGTCAGTTCCGTATCTTCGAACATCAGCCCGCGCTGAACTTCGTCGAAACAGAAGATCTGGGCAACGAAGACCGCGGCGGCCATGGCTCCACAGGCAAACAGTGATCTTTCTCTGATCCGGAAAGAGATATTCCGGCAAATCACCAAAAATATTCATTTATTCCCAAATAAATAAGAGGATGGCCTACGCCATCCTCTTTTCTGTTTTAAAATCCCTTATTGATTTCTTAAATTCTGATACCATCTTTGATGACAGCCTGTAATGCAAGCTCTGCATCAAGCAGTACAATATCCGCTTTCTTTCCGGCTTCAATAGAACCATACTGATCATAAATCCCAAGACGCTTTGCCGGATTCATCGTTGCGCATGCGACAGCTGTTTCCAGCGGAATATCCATTTTCTTTACAACCGTTCTCAAACAGTCCATAAGATTGGTTGCCGAACCTGCAATTGCCCCATCGGACACCAAGGTTGCAAGTTTCCCAACCACTTTCACATCCAATCCCCCAAGGGTATACTGGCCATCCGGCATGCCTGTTGCCCGCATACTATCACTAATGAGAATGATACGATCTTCCCCCATCATCTGAAAGGTTGCACGAACAGTCGCCGGATGAATATGAATACCGTCACAGATCATTTCCGCCGTCACAGCTTTACTGTCAAATACTGCACCAACCACACCCGGCGCACGATGTGAAAATGCCGGCATCGCATTATACAAATGTACTGCGTGATTTGCACCGGCTTTACATGCTGCCATTGCGGTATCATAATCCGCATTTGTATGTGCTAAGGAGATATTCACTTTGTCCTTCATCTGTTCTATAAATTTAATGGTATCCTTGCTTGCTTCAGGTGCAATCCCTATGAACTTTACCAAGCCCTCGGAAGCCTTCAGGAATTTTTCGCAGATTTCTGCATCGCACGGCAAAATATTTCGTTCGTCCTGTGCCCCTTTTTTCGCATGGCTGATAAAGGGCCCTTCCATATTTATGCCAACCAAATCTGCTTTTTTGTAATCTCTTGCTTCCTGCTTATACTCCGCTGCAATCTGCAATACATGTTCCAGTTCTTCAACGGGAAGTGTCATCGTTGCCGGTGCGATTGCTGTTACCCCAATAGATGCCTCATACGCTGCAATTCTTCCAATCGCCTCTTTTGATGCATCACAAAAATCATCGCCCTTGCAGCCATGAAAGTGGAGATCGATCAGACCGGGAATCGCATACGCACCTTTTCCGTCGATCACATCTTCTCCTTGCAAATCAGGCGCATCTTTCTCCGTGTAAATTCTCTTTATTGTTTTGCCTTCTAAAACAATACCGCCTTCCATAAATTTTTTGTCAGACGTGTATACCTTAACATTATCAATAATCATTTTTCTATCCTCCAATGTTATTTCAGAAGAAGAAGTCATCCATCAATCATTTTTTTATGCTTACCTTCTCCTTCCTCCAATGCACGCAGCGTACTGTCATGCATTCCTTCTCGGATATATTTATTCTGCTCTACATAATAAGCATAAATAATATCCAGCATAACCAAAATCGGAAACTGTGGTGAAATCACATTACCATGATTCAAATGTCTTAGAGAAGATAAAAGAACAACCTCTGAGCAATACTCGGAAAATTTCTCTCCGTTATTTGCAGTAAAAAGAACTGTCTTTGCACCTTTTGAATATGCTTCCCGCAACAAATAGGTAACTTCTTCTCTCTCTCCGCTGATACTAAATCCAAATACGAGGCTTCTTCTATCCTGAAAAACAGAGGACATCTTCATCATATCTGAATCTGTCAATGAATCCACGTTGATACCAATTCTCATAAATCGAATTTCCATTTCATTTGCCGAAAGCCCTGAGCTGCCGCATCCACATACTAATACGCGTTCTGCTTTATTCAAATATCCTGCAATGCGTTCGAGCTGTGCTTCATCCACAAGATTATAGGTCTTATTCAGCATTTCCTGATAAGCACTTAATACCATTCTGGTATTTCCGGTTATATTTTCTTTCTTTTCTACAAAAGTATTCTCATATTGATAAATGAATTCCTGATAACCATGAAACCCTATCTTTTTGGCGAATCTGGAAAGTGTTGGTTTTGATGTGTATAATAATTCTGCTATGTGACGGCTGGAAAAGTCCATTTTTTCCTTATTATGAATAAAAAAATCAGCAATTGTTTTTTCTGCCGGTGTCAGCTTATTATAATTTGATTCAATCATTGGTATAACAGATTTCACATAGTATTCCATAATATCATCCTATCCTTTTAATGCGAATTACAGAAATGATAGAATGCTCCCAGCATACCCGCATCATTCTGATGCTTCGCAAATGCAATTTTTGTATGTTCTTCAATACTGGATACAAGATATTTCTTCAAAGCACCTTCTATTCTTTCCTTCAAGAATGCTTCCTGTGCCATGATGCCACCGCCAAGTACAACGATTTCCGGATTGATGACATAACAGATATTGGCAATGCCTTTTCCTAAAACGTCTGCCATCTCATCAATTGCCAAAAGACAGATTTTATCCCCTTTTTTCGCCGCCTCGAAAATATGATAACCATCCCATTTTTCCTGGGGCTCATCTTTCCATTCCGCCACCTTCTTCGTCAGAATACTTGCTGCGCCCAATGTCTGGAAATCACTGCTTCCCATATGCATATAACCGACTTCACAGGCACTGTTACTAAATCCATGAAACACTTTTCCATCTAATACGATGCAGCCGCCGATTCCTGTTCCAATGGTAAGAACCAGAGCAACGCTGCTTCCTTTTGCAGCACCGGAACGACATTCAGCCAGCCCTGCACAATTGACATCATTTTCTACTTCACAGGGAATATGAAACTTTTCTTCCAGTGTTTTTTTAAACTGCGTTCCTGCATAATTGGGGATCAATGGTGCGGAATAGAAAATAGATCCTTTTTCTGTATCGACCATACCGGCTGTTGAAATGCAAATACCGGAAATGGTTTCCTGTGTTCTATGAATCAAATCTTCTACGATTCCAACAATTTTTTTCAGAATTTCCGGCCCGCCTTTTTCTGCTTCCGTTTTCATGGATTCTTTCAATATAATTTCAGCATTTTCACCGATCAATCCATACTTGATTGCTGTACCTCCAATATCAATGCTAATATATTTTTTCATCTTGTCATCCTCATTACCTTTCTATCATTATACATATTTTATATATTATATACAATTCTATTTCTCTTCTCAAGATATGTCTATGACAAAAGAAAAGGACAAACCGCCTGTTTTTGGTTTGTCCTTCCCTTCCACAGGATGAAATCCCGCTTTTTATATTCTCACTTTGAAAATTGCTTTTTTGATCTTTTCCGGTTGATCGCCGGCCTGCACTGCAGTGCGGTGTCCGTCACTGGGATAGCAAACCAGAAAATCTCCATCTGTTAATACGACAGAAGCATTCTTTTCCCCATCCATGGGAAGAAAATCATCTGCTTCAACAAATTCTTTTACATCCATGTTCTGAATAAAATTCAAATCAATTTGTTCATTCCCATGAATCATTACATGCACATCCAAATATTTTTTATGGGCTTCCCAGAAACGATCTTCTGCATTTGTTGTTGTGTATTCCACAATATTTACAAATAATCTTTCCCCATCGATTTCATGGCTTCCTTTTTCAAAAGACGCTAAATCATGTGTTTTTGCATATTCAAAACATTCCTTTATCTGTTCTTCCAAAAAAGGAAATTCTTCCATATTATTTACATTTCCAAAAATCACTGTTTGTCACCTCTGTTAGTTTTTATAAATGATCGTATTTGCTGCAGGTGCAGAAGATCCGCCTTTCACCTTTTTATAAATGATACTTGCCGGAATACCAACTACTAAAGATACTGCAATGGAAATAATGGAATAAGACCAGATTGTTACATCGCCTGCAGGTACAACATACTTCACATAAACCATTACTGCGGAAGCTGCGATAAATGCTGCAACGGCACCGAATGTATTCGCAACTTTTGTAAACGCACCCAAGATAAATGTTCCGATCAAGATACCCAGTACCAGACCCATAAATCCATTAAACCATTCATATGCAGATTTCACGCCGCCATTTGCAAGTACCATCGCTACTACGATAGCAAAGATACCGACAATCAGAGATACTCTCTGGCCGATTTTTGTTTCTTTTTCAAAGCCCAGTTCTTTTTTGGAAAGACTAGCCTGAATATCCAGTGTCCAGCTGGAAGCAACAGAATTCAGACCTGTGGAAAGTGTGGACTGTGCTGCTGCATAAATTGCTGCCAGCAGAAGCCCTGTTACACCAACAGGAAGTTCAAATGCAATATAGGATGCAAAAATCTGATCCTGTGCTGCTGCAGGAGGCAGTGCATTCTGCTGATAAAATACATATAAGCCTGTCCCAATCAGATAGAATACGGTTGCAATAAAGATGGATAAAGCACCGTTTGTAAGCATCATCTTATTTAATTTCTTTGTATCTGTTGTTGTTGTAAAACGCTGTACAATATCCTGGCTGGATACATAAGAACCCATTGTATTAAATCCTGCACCAACAATCATAATGAATACACTATCTTTCAGGATATTGGGATTAAAGATAGGCTGATCTACTGCAAGGAATTTATGCTCTGTTGTAAAGGCAGAGAAAATGGCTCCAATCCCCCCATCCAAATGAGCCAGAAGGAAGATCAGTGCAAACGTTACACCAATCAGAAGGACAGATCCCTGAATAAAGTCTGTCCAAAGTACAGATTTCAGACCACCTGTATAAGAATAAATGATTGCAATGACACCCATGATAACGATCAGGAGGTTGACACTAATTCCTGTCAAGCTTCCCAATACCATGCAGGGTAAATACATAATAATAGACATACGACCAATTTGGTACACGATAAACATTACCGCCCCCAGAACGCGTAATCCTTTGCTCCCAAATCTAAGTTCCAAATAATGGTATGCCGTATCAATGTCCAGCTTACTGTAAATTGGCAAAAAGAACTTAATCGTAACGGGAATCGCAAGCAGCATACCAAGCTGCGCAAACCACATAATCCATGTGCCCGCATAGGAATTACCTGCCAAAGACAAGAAAGAGATGGGACTTAACAAAGTTGCAAAAATTGATACGGATGTAACCCACCAAGGCACAGTCCCGTCACCTTTAAAATATTCTTTCCCCTTCATTTCCTTTTTGGCAAAATGAAGGCCGGCAAACAATACTGCTGCCAGATATACTACTAAAATAATCAAGTCGATCATCGTAAAGCCTTGCATTCCATTTTCCTCCTAATCACCCATATAAGTCTAAAAAAAGATACTCAGTGATTTTCACGATGACGCCGAGTATCTTTTAAAAATACCTTCTCTTCGTTCGATTTATAAATATTTTTTCTTGGCATCGCAAATCATCTGCGCTGCTTCTTTCACAACAGCCATGTCTGCATCAATCAGCGCAGGAAGTGGTTCTCTTACGCCCCCCAGTTCAAGGCCTTCATTGATTTTCAGGATTGCCTTGATGACTGCATACATGTTGCCATGGGCAGAACACATCTTGTAAATGATTTCATTGCATGCATACTGTACTTCCTTTGCTTCTTCCATCTTGCCGGCTTTTACATATTCATCCAATTTCAGATACAGTTCTGGCATAACCCCGTATGTGCCGCCGATACCGCCTTCCGCACCGATCACACGTCCGCTCATGAACTGTTCATCAGGGCCGTTGAAGATGATGTAATCAGGGCCTGCAGCCTGTTTGAACATCTGGATATCCTGCACTGGCATGGAAGAGTTTTTCACACCAATCACCTTGGGATTCTTTCTCATTTCTGCAAACAGATTCTGTGTCAAAGCGACGCCTGCCAGCTGAGGAATGTTATAAATTACAAAATCCGTATTGGGAGCTGCTGCACTGATATCATTCCAATACTGTGCAATCGCATACTCAGGCAGATGGAAATAAATGGGGGGAATTGCTGCAATCGCATCAACGCCCAGGCTTTCTGCATGTTTTGCCAGTTCCTGGCTGTCCTTTGTGTTATTGCATGCAACGTGAGCAATGACTGTCAGTTTGCCTTCTGCTGCTTTCATTACATTTTCCAGAACGATTTTACGGTCTTCCACGCTCTGATAAATGCATTCCCCGGAAGAACCATTGACATAAACGCCTTTTACGCCTTTTTCTACGAAATATTTTGTTAATGCCTGTACTCCTTCTGGACTGATGTTTCCTTCTTTGTCATAGCATGCATAAAATGCAGGAATAACACCTTTGTACTTTTCAAGATTTCTCATAATGCTTACTCCTTTTCAAATAACAATTCCTTCTATTGTTTCCTGTTTATCGTTCCATTTCTTCTACAAAAGATTTTGTAATCAGCTGTGGTCTTGTAATGATTGACCCGACAACAACGCTATAAGCTCCCAGTTCAATGACGCGTCTAGCTTTTTCCGGAGTGTTAATGTTCCCCTCCGCAATGACTTTATGTTTTGCTTTGGCGATGATCTCTCTTAAAATTTCAAAATCATTCGCCTCAATTTTGGAACCCTGACTTTGTTTTGTATAACCAACCATTGTTGTACCAATGAAATCAAACCCTAACGCATCTGCATGAAGTGCTTCTTCTACTGTAGAGCAATCTGCCATCCACAACTGATCTGGATATTTTTCTTTTGCCTCACGGAAAAACTCATCCAGTGTTTTGTTTCCGGGTCTCTTCGAAATCGTTGCATCCATTGCTATAATCTCTGGTTTTACTTCCATCAATTCATCAATTTCCTTCATTGTTGGAGTAATGTAGATATCGCTGTCTGCATAGTCTCTTTTCACAATCCCAATAATCGGCAGATCTACCTGAGACTGAATTTCTTTGATATCTTCTTTCGTATTTGCACGAATGCCGCTTGCCCCGCCTTCTTTTGCCGCCAGTGCCATTCTCCCCATAATAAATGAAGAATGTAATGGTTCTGCTGGTAACGCCTGACAAGATACGATTAATTTACCTTTTAGGTTTTCCACCTTCTGATTCATTTTCCTGACCTCCTTTGTTCTGGTCGTATTGTAAAATCTTTTGAAACATTTTTCAATATATTATCTCCTTTCGGTAACAAATTTCATTCTTTTTGACCATAGCAACTTTTTATCTCTTTATTTGCCAGCTTTTTTGTTCATTATGCACAATTCCGCGTTCTTTATTTCAGATTGCGAAACTTGTTTCACTTTTCGCTCTATCTCTTGAAATCTCTATCAAAACTTGTATACTTAATGACAGAACAAAATAGAAAACAAAAGAAAGGACGAAATATTATGATCATTTATAAAGCAAAAAATTATCAGGATATGAGCAGAAAAGCTGCAAACATTATTTCCGCACAAATTATAATGAAACCAAATTGTGTTCTTGGATTGGCTACCGGTTCTTCTCCCATCGGAACCTACAAACAGCTCATCGAATGGTATAAAAAAGGTGATTTGGATTTTAGCCACGTTACAAGCGTCAATCTGGACGAATACAAAGGCTTAAGTCCAGAAAATGATCAAAGCTATCGCTATTTTATGAATACGAATCTGTTTGATCATGTAAATATTGATAAAGCACGCACTTTCGTACCTGATGGGCTGGAAGCAGATTCCGAAAAAGCTTGTTCTTCTTATAATGAAATCATCCATGCACAAGGCGGCATTGATCTGCAGCTGCTTGGTCTGGGAAGAAATGGCCACATTGGTTTTAATGAACCCGGAGCTGCCTTTGAAAAGGAAACCCATTGCGTAAATCTGACAGAAAGTACCATCGAAGCAAACAAACGCTTTTTCGCCTCTGAAAAAGATGTTCCTCGTCAAGCTTATACCATGGGGATCAAAAATATTATGCAGGCGAAAAAAATCCTTGTTGTCGTAAGTGGGGAAGATAAAGCCGATGCAGTCAAAAAAGCTTTCTTCGGTCCCATCACCCCTTCCGTTCCTGCTTCTATCCTTCAGCTGCACAATGATGTGACGATCGTTGCCGACGAAGCTGCTCTCAGCAAAATTGATTTATAAAAAAAGACGACCATTGTGAACCGAACCATTTTGTTCGGACAGCACAAAAAAAGACTTTTGTAGAACTAAAT
>CALFPN010000137.1 GCA_937919015.1 uncultured Clostridia bacterium | reverse complement strand
TCCGTTCTGGGCAGCAGAGGGATCTGTTTTTCCAGTTCTTCCGTCACCGCCTGTGCCAGTGCTTCGCTTTCTGTTACCAGTACGGCAGAAGCCATCTTGTCATGCTCTGCCTGAGAAAGCAGGTCAGCTGCCACCACGGCCGCGTCGGAATCGCCATCGGCAATGACAAGAATCTCACTGGGGCCTGCGATCATGTCAATGGAAACCTGTCCGAAAACCTGTTTTTTCGCCTCCGCAACGAAGGCATTGCCGGGACCGACGATCTTATCCACACGGGGTACGGATTCTGTGCCGTAGGCCAGAGCTGCTACCGCCTGTGCGCCGCCGATTTTAAAAATACGGTCTACCCCTGCCACTTCCGCCGCTGCAATGATGTCAGGATTCAGCTTGCCGTCCTTGGCGGGAGTCACCATACAGACTTCCTTCACGCCTGCAATCTTTGCAGGGATACAGTCCATCAATACCGTAGAAGGATAGCTGGCTGTGCCGCCGGGCACATAAAGCCCTACTCTATCCAGAGGGATGATTTTCTGTCCCAGCACCACACCGGGGCGTTCTGTGACGACAAAATCGATACGTTTCTGTTTTTCATGGAAGGCACGGATATGAGCCGCCGCTTCTTTCAGAATTTCTACAAATACTGCATCCGCTTCTGCCAAAGCCGCCGCTCTTTCCTCTTTGGAAACCTCCAACATCTCTGCCGCCGCACCGTCGAATTTTTCACAATATTTTCTCAGGGCTGCATCGCCATTTTTGCGTACATCGGCAATGATTTCCGCAACGATATCCGCAACTGTGGATTTTTCTTCTTCCCTTGCAAATATCTCTTCTATTTTCATGTCTTTGTAAGCATAAGTCTTGATCATGCTTCCACTCCTTATTACAAATCCAGTTTCATATAAATCGTTGTATCCATAGGGCTGTCATTATAGCAGGGAATTTCGTAAAACCCCCTTTTCCGATACATTTTAATAGCACTTTTCAAAAAAGGCAGTGTATCCAGCAGCATCGCCTTATAGCCGATCTCCTTGGCATCCTGCAAAATCACTTCCAGCAGTTTTTCGCCCATCTTTTTCCCGCGGAACTGGGGACGCACATACAAACGCTTCAGTTCGCACTGCTGACCTTCCTCATCGAGTTTCTTCAAACCGATACAGCCTGCCAGCTTATCCTCATAATAAGCCAGATACAGTCTGCCTTCGGGCATGCCGTATTTGGATGCAGGGTTTTCCAGCTCCTTATCGTATTTCTGAATTTTCAGATATTCCGCAAATTCGCTGTCGCCTGCGATCAGCATATCCGTATATTCCTTAAATAATTCGCCTACCTCCGCAGTACGATCATAGGCATAAACCAGTTTTAATCCATCCATTTATCTTTCGTTCTCCTTATTCTCATTTCTCGATGTTTTCTGCGATCAGATCACACATTTTCCGAATGCTTTCGTTATTGAATTTATAGCTTGCCTTATTGGCAATAAATCTGGCACTGATGGGAACGATAACTTCCTTTACCTCCAGATCATTTTCTTTCAGCGTTGTGCCTGTTTCCACGATATCTACAATCACATCACTCATTTTCAGGATGGGTGCAATTTCGATGGAACCGTGGAGTTCAATGATATCGATCTCTCTAGACTGTTTTCTGTAATATTCCCGTGCGATATTGACGAACTTGGTCGCTACGCGAAGTGTATGTTCAGAATCAGGTCTTTCCCCCTTCACGCCGGCAACGCACATGCGGCATTTGCCCATGCCCAGATCTAACAGTTCGTATACGTCGGAGGACTGCTCCAGCAGGATATCCTTCCCCACAACGCCAACATCCGCCGCGCCTCTTTCCACATAAACCGCCACATCGGAAGGTTTTACCCAGAAATAACGCACACCGTTTTCTTCGTTTTCAAAAATCAGCTTTCTGCCGCCTTCATGGATCGAGGGACAGCCATAACCGATCTTTTCAAAAATATCATACGCCTTTTCGCCCAGTCTGCCCTTTGGCAGTGCGATGTTAATCCAGTTCCGCAACGATCTCAAGCCCCCTGTCCTTCATGCAAAGCAGTTGTTTATATTTCACATTGCCTGTGTTCTTTTTCTGTACCAATACGCTCTGGCCGTTATCTGTCAGCATTTGTGCCGCCTTTGCCAGAGCTGCGGTGTCTACCCCCTCTTCATACAGCAGCAAAGTATCCACGTCATATTCTTTTTCCGTGGTTTCAAAGCGTTCCAGAAGGTCAAGATATACCGCAAAGCCGATGGCATCTGCATCCTTGCCCATTTTGTGCAGCAAGTTATCGTATCTGCCGCCATTGAGAATATCGCTGGGTACGCCATTGATAAAGCCTTGGAAGATGATGCCTGTGTAATAATCCATATCATTCACAATGGAGAAATCCAGATTCACATTCTGTTCATTACCGCCGATTTTCAGACAGCGCAGGATGCCTTCCAGTTCCGCCACAGCCTGTTCCATTTTTTCATTGCAGCAAAGAGCCTTTGCCTTTTCCAGCGTAGGTTCCAGCCCGCCGTACAGGCTTGCCAGTGCTTCTAGTTTCTGTGTCATTTCTTCCGCCAGCCCCACTTCTGTGCAAATTGCACGGATGCCATGGGCATTCTTTTCGCTGATACAGGAAAGCACTGCTTTCTGCTGTGCGTAAGGCAGGTTCACCTCTTCCATCAGCCCTGCCACAAAGCCCATATGGGACAGATCCATAATATACTGATCGCTGATGGCCTTCAGGCTTTTCTGCGCCAGAAGAAGCACTTCCAGTGTGGCATATTCATCCACCTCACCGATATACTCCAAACCTACCTGCATAATCTCTTTATATTCCCCGGCACCCTTTCTGGCACGGTAAACATTTTCATTATAATACACCCGTTCCGCAGCTTCTCTGTTTCCTTTGGTATTCTTTACGATGGAAAGGGTCACGTCAGGCTTCAGTGCCAGCAGTTTGCCATCCAGCCCTGTAAAGGCCAAAATCGTTTCACTGCTCAAAAAACTTCTGTTATCTGCATAAAAGTCATATTCTTCAAACTTGCTCATTTTAAATTTTTTATAGCCGTACTGTTCAAATAATGCGCGAAGACTGAACATAACCTGTTCTTCTTTCTTCAAAAGCATCTCTGCCTGTTTCATCGAAATCCACTTCCTTCCTATTCTAATTCTAAGGATATCTTATACCACCGAAACGCTTTAGTCAAGTAAAACACTAAAGTAATTTTAGAGGAATATTACTAATAAGTTTAGC
Source organism: uncultured Clostridia bacterium (assembly GCA_937919015.1). Lineage (GTDB taxonomy): Bacteria > Bacillota > Clostridia > Lachnospirales > Anaerotignaceae > Anaerotignum_A. Next base: position 6,483 of record CALFPN010000137.1, on the reverse strand, counting down.
TTATTTTCAGCAATATGCCAAGAAGACATTTGTCTTTCCCAAAAAAATAAACAAAAAAAGACATCCTAACCATCAGGATGTCCTTTTATCAACTCTTTTTCAGCTGAATTTCTATGGTATGGTACATTGCGCCTTCTGCAACGGCTCCTTGCATCGTCCATTCTACCGTGCCAATCGCTTCCATAGCTTTTATAAACCCATCATAATTTTCCACGGGAATGGCTGCAAAAATACCATCCGTTTCCGTTGCTTCTTCAAAACCGCCCGCTTCCACAATGGCTTTCTGTATCTCTGCCATGGCTGCCGCCGCATCTGTCACCAGCAAAGTCATTTTGTCTGCCGCTTCCAGCTTCGCAGAGCGGGTAACGGAAAATCCGGAGATTTCCTCCTCTGCTGTATCCATGGATGCAGCCTTTGGCACTGCCGCAGCGTCCATATCATCACTTCCTTTTTCTTTGCTGACAGTTGTTTCCGTTGCCGTTTCTACCTTCGTTTCATTCTTTTTCTCGCCGCTGGATTGCGTATTCTTCTGCGGTTCTGCAACGGTATCCGCTGCATCCTCTGCCACAGACAGATCTTCCAGAGAAGTTGCCGCATCTGCCGTTTTCATTTCCACGAAACCTTCGCCTTGATCTTTTCTCATTTCCTCCTGCACGACCGTCTGCTGTTCTTTTCTCATTTCCAGCATACCGTTCATGCCGCCTGCTGCAACCACTACCAGCACTGCCGCAGCGATCATGCCCCATTGCTTCCACACAGGCTGTTTTTTCTTTCTGACAGGGAACGGCACTACATTGGATGCCGCTTCTGCCTGCAGTTTCTGCATCAGTTCTGTGTGATATCCTTCCGGGAGTTCCACTTCAGGAAGACCGGCTAATGTTTCCATCATTTTCTTCTGCAGCTCCAGCTCTTCTCTGCAGTCTGCACAGGCTTTCAGGTGTTCTTCTATTTTTACAGTTTCTTCTGCTGTTGTTTCTTTCTCCAGATATGCCCAAAGCAATGCTCTTACTGCTTCACAGTTCATGGCCTTCCCTCCTTTCCTTTCTTATGACGGACCTTTTTTTGTTTTGTTCCCGCATTTTCAAAATTTCGTTTTTCAACTGATTTCTTGCCCGGGAAATACGGCTTTTCACCGTTCCCAAAGATACTTCCAATATCTCTGCGATCTCCTCATAAGAAAACCCTTTCACATCTCGCAGAATGATGGCCGCCTTATGCTCTTCGGATAAATTTTCCAATGCCTGCAATATCTCGCTTTTTTGCTCTTCCCGCAGCAGACTTTCTTCCGGTGTATCCCCTTCATCGGCGATCTGCCGCTGCATGGAACCTTCTTCATTTTCCAGCTCCTCTTCCAGAGAATAATTCTGTTTGCCTTTTCTTTTGCGCATTTCATCAATGCAGGTATTATGGGTGATGCGATAGAGCCATGTGGAAAAAGCAGAACGCTCATCAAAATTGGACAGACTTCGATATGCTTTCAGAAATACTTCCTGAGAAATATCTTTGGCATCCTCACTGTGATTCATCATCCGCAATGCCAAGTTATATACGATTTTTTCATGTTTCAGGATCAGTTCCTCAAAAGCATGCATATCCCCCTGCTTTGCCTTTCCAATCAGATCCTTCTCCTTTAGGTCAGTCATGACGGTTCACCTCCGTTGCTGCGCCCATTTCATTTATTTAAACTTCCCCGTTTTTCTGATTTTACCTCTAGGCATTGTAACACAGGAAGATGTTTTTGTATACACGCCAGAAAAAAGAAAAATCCGAGAACAACTGATATCCTCGGATTTTTGGGCAAAAAAAATCGAGGCGACAGGATTTGAACCTGCGACCTCTACATCCCTAATGTAGCGCTCTACCAAGCTGAGCCACGCCTCGATATTTTTGTGCCGCTCGTTCAGCGGCTCATTTATAATAACATGTCAGTCGATTTCTGTCAACAACATTTTTTGTATTTTTCAAAATACACAGAAATAATTTCAAAAATAAAACGAGGAGCATCTATTGTTCTTTGCAGACTGGCAGATGCTGCGTATTCGTAAGATTCTTGCAGAATCTTATTCATAATGAACCGTCTTGCACTTCGTGCAATCCTTTTTTGCTTCGCAAAAAATTATCCCCCGCTTTTCAGCGAGGGATAAAAGGTTCATTATTTCATCAGTGCGATTACTTCAACTTCGCACAGAACGTTTTTAGGCAGTGTTTTTACTGCAACGCAGGAACGTGCGGGTTTGGATGTGAAGTATTTGCCGTATACTTCGTTGAATACAGCGAAGTCGCCCATATCAGCCAGGAAGCATGTTGTTTTAATTGCGTCTGTGAATGTCAGACCGTTTGCTTCCAGAACTGCGGACAGGTTTTTCATAACCTGTTCAGCCTGTGCTACAACGTCGCCTTCACCAACGATTGCGCCTGTTGCGGGGTCCAGAGCAATCTGACCGGATGTGAACAGGAAGCCGTTTGCTGCTACTGCCTGAGAGTAGGGACCTACTGCTGCGGGTGCTTTATCTGTGTTTGTAAATTTCATTGTCATTACCTCCAATTAAATTGAAATGCATTAGTAAACCTAACAGTATTATTTTAGTCCAAAGACATTTTCCAGTCAATGTATTTTCGGAAGAAACAAAAAATTTTACATCTGTCCCACTTTTTTCGTATCTTTATATTCCATTTTTCCATTTTTTCGGGTAAAATAGAAATATTGTGTACGTAACTAATTTTACATTGAAATAAAAAATCGATCAGAAAGGAACAAAGGTATGAGCAACAATTCTCAGGCAATTCAGAAACGTCGTATTTTCGGTATCATCTCCCACCCTGACGCGGGTAAAACAACACTGACAGAAAAACTGCTGCTGCACGGTGGTGCCATCCGCGAAGCCGGCACAGTAAAAGCAAGAGGCAAAAACAAATTTGCAAAATCCGACTGGATGGAAATCGAAAAACAGAGAGGGATCTCCGTTACTTCCTCCGTTATGCAGTTTGAATATGATGACAAGGTGGTTTCCATCATGGATACTCCCGGTCATAACGACTTCGGTGAAGATACTTACCGTATCCTGACTTCCGTAGACAGTGCGGTCATGGTCATCGACGCGGCAAAAGGTGTGGAAACCCAGACAGTAAAGCTGTTCAAAGTTTGCTCCATGAGAGAGATTCCTATCTTTACATTCATCAACAAGCTGGATCGTCAGTCCAAAGACCCTCTGGACTGTATGGCCGATCTGGAAGATGCACTGGGTCTGCCCTCCACAGCGGTTACATGGCCCATCGGCAACGGTCTGACCTTTGAAGGCATCTATGACAGACTGGAAAACAAAGTATATCTTTATAAACAGAAAAACGGCGTGGTGGATCTGGGTGCCAATGGTGTATTCGGTGATGCATTGGAAGGCATGATCTCCGATGCAAATCTGGATATCCTCCGCGAAGAAATGGAACTTCTGGACGGTGCAGGCAATGCTTTCGACCTGCAGGCCATCAAAGACGGCAAGCTGTCCCCCGTATTCTTCGGCTCCGCTCTGGCAGACTTCGGCATCACTCCTTTCCTGCATCATTTTCTGGAATGGTCCCCTGCCCCCGGCGTCAGAAAAACAACAACCGGCGAAGTAGCTCCCACAGATTCTTTCTTCAGCGGCTTCATTTTCAAAATTCAGGCGAACATGAACCCCGCCCACCGCGACAGACTGGCATTCTTCCGTGTCTGCTCCGGTACATTTGAAAGAGGCATGAGCGTTACCCTCTCCAGAACAGGCAAAACAATGAAACTGAGCCAGTCCACACAGCTGATGGCCAACGACCGTGAAACAGTGGAAACAGCCATTGCCGGTGATATCATCGGTATCTACGACAGCGGCAACTTCCAGATCGGGGATACTCTGACAGACAGAAAAGAAAAACTCTTCTTTGAACCCTTGCCTACCTTCCCTCCCGAACTGTTCTGCCGTGTGCGTCCCGTGAACTCTCTGAAAGCGAAGCAGTTCCAGAAAGGCGTACAGCAGCTGGCACAGGAAGGTGCGATTCAGGTATACCATAACGAATTTAACGACGTCATTCTAGGTGCGGTAGGTCAGCTGCAGTTTGAAGTATTCCAGTACAGACTGCTGAATGAATATAACTCCGAAATCAGAATGGAACCTCTGGAATATCAGGTAGCAAGATGGGTTGCACCCGGTTCTCCCAAGGATGTAAAGGATTACGTTGTACCCAGGAGCACGCTGGTATTCGACCATTTCGAAAGACCCATCCTGCTTTTTGCCAACCAGTACACCCTGAACAACTTCATGCAGAAGAATCCTGAAGTGAAGCTGGTAGAAGCACTGGAAGTAGACGATACAGAACATCTGGAAGCTTAAGACCCCTTGAGGGTTCTGCCCCGTAGCACCTGCATGGTGCCTCACACTCCGCCAAGGGAATCATTCCCTTGGAACCCTACTTGCAGAAACTACCGTTTCTGCGAAAATGAATCAAAACGCAAGAAACCCCGGCTACAATAAAGTAGTCGGGGTTATTTTTATTGTTCTTTTTTCATGCCGTATTCATCAAAATGTTTACGAAGGGCTCGTTCTGTCAGCGGAATGGTCAATACCAGAAAAACACACTGAATCATCACAAGAACGCCGCCCCAGATGCCGATAGTATCCACATTCTTTTCTCTCAGCATATTCATGCATGCAAGCGAAAGAGCAAACAGCACCACGCCAAACCGCACCCAAAGCCAGCCGCAATGTTCATGGGCAAATTCCCATGTCTGGCTGTTTTTCATGGAACGCTTCGTCCGGTAGCCGTAAAACCCATTGATATTTTTCGGCGGTTTGTAATAAAACAAATTGCCGAACAAAATCATGGTCAGCGGCACCAGAAGTGCCATAATCAGCATAAAAAACCAAAAACCAGTCATTTACATCACATCTTTTCGATATCAGCAAGCAGTTCATTTACATTTGCTTCCTGTGTTGCCCAGCTTGTGCAGAAACGCACGGCGGAGTGGGTTTCTCCTACTTTGCACCAGAAGGAGAAGGCGTATTTTTCCGCCAGTTTTTCCATCATTTCGTTAGGCAGGATGGGGAACTGCTGATTTGTCTTGGAATCAAACAGCATTTCGATACCTTTTGCCTCAAAGGCTCTGCGAATCTTCATTGCCAGATCATCGGCATGTTTTGCCACTTCAAAATACAGTCCGCCTTCGAACAGTGTTTCAAACTGAATACCCAAGAGTCTCCCCTTTGCCAGCATACCGCCCCGCTGTTTGATGAGGTAACGGAAATCTTTCTTCAGGGCAGGATTTACGATGACAACGGCTTCCCCCATCATGGCACCGACTTTTGTGCCGCCGATATAGAACACATCCGCCAGATTTGCGATATCATTCAGCGTGAAATCTGCACCTTCTGCCATCAGGGCATACCCCATTCTGGCACCGTCGATAAATAGAGGCAATTCACATTTGCGGCAAACTTCACTGATGGCTTCCAGTTCCGCCTTTGTGTATGTGGTGCCGTCTTCTGTGGACTGGGAAATATAAACCATACCGGGCTGCACAATATGTTCGTGGGTCGCGTCTCCCCAGTGGGCATCGTAGCCTGCCTGAATGGCCTCTGCTGTCAGTTTGCCGTCCTGTGTGGTGGGCAGAACGATTACTTTATGACCGGTCGCTTCGATGGCACCTGTTTCATGGACATTCAGATGACCGGAATCTGCACAGAATACCCCCTGATGCGGACGCAGAACAGATGCAATAATCGTCATATTTGCCTGTGTGCCACCCACCAGAAAATGTACGTCCACATCTTCTCTGCCGCAAGCAGCTTTAATGAGTTCTCTTGCTCTGTCACAGTGGGGGTCAATGCCGTAGCCCGCTGTCTGTTCCATGTTTGTTTCCATCAGTCTGTCCAGAATTCTGGGATGCATGCCTTCTGCATAGTCACATTCAAAACGAATCATAATAATTCTCCTTTTCATATATCGGTTTTCAATAATATAACAAGTATATCATTTTGATACAATAATAACAATGTACTTATATGCCAATGAAAAACATCTGTTTTGTACAGATTGACAGTAAAAAGCAGGATGCCCCGCTGGCATCCTGCTAACTTTTCTTTTTTGTGAGAACTCGGTTCATATATCTGGGGTTTACAAAAAATATGTACACCATTGCATTTACCATAATAAAAACCGTACCAAAAGGTATTTTGCCATAATATTTCATCGCAGCAGTAACATCCTGAACAATGCAGTACAGCAGTTCGATTTTTGAATTTTTTCTTCTTTGCCCCAAGTTTTTCTCATAGCGCAGATTGCAGCTCATCCATATTGAACACAGCAGCAAGGGAACAATTTTTATCATAACAATAATACCGGTATCCTGTGGAAAGCGGACTGTTGCTGCATTGAGAAAAGATGCCTGCAGTATGATTGCAATAAGTGTCAGGTTTGTATGCAGTATCTTTTTGTCCGGTATATTGTCTGTGGCAGGGG
>CALFPN010000136.1 GCA_937919015.1 uncultured Clostridia bacterium | reverse complement strand
TCAGTGGTAGAGCATCGCCTTGCCAAGGCGAGGGTCGCGAGTTCGAATCTCGTCTCGCGCTTTAGAGAATCGGTTTTGAGAATATCAAGACCGATTTTTTCGTATATACGATTTTTTATCGGAGGGGTGAAAAAATGATCGTAGGAACATGCGAAGTGACTTTCCGTGCAGACTGGGTAAACAGCTTGAAGGAAAAACGGATGGTAGTCAAAAGTCTGGTGGAAAAAACGAGACATAAATTCAATGTTTCCGTGGCGGAGGTAGACCTGCAGGATGAGCATAAGATGATCGTCATCGGTTTTGCCTGTGTGACCAATGAAAAGCGCCATGCAGACAGTCAGATCCAGCATATTCTGGATTTTATGGAGAAAAACACGGAGGCGGAACTCATTTCTGCGGAATATGAGGTGCTTTAAGTGTATTTTTTGCTGAAATACAGCGGAAAATTTGCATTTACCTGTAGATTTTCAAAAACTGGTATGTTATAATCAACTTTGATTGTGCAGTTGTAAGGAACTGCATTCGAATTATGGCACCATCATAAAAAAACAATAAGACAGGGTTGTCATTATCTTAAATTTTTAAGGAGGAACTACTAATGAACGCAGTAGTAATTAGCAAAGAAAAAACAGCAGTAAAATTCTCTTTTGAAGTAGGCGCAGAAGTTCTGGAAACAGGTCTGGCTTTTGCTTACAACAAACACAAAAACGAAATCGTTCTGCCCGGTTTCAGAAAAGGTAAAGTACCCAGAAAGATCGTTGAAAAACAGTTCGGCGAAGGCTTCTTCTATGAAGATGCAATCAACCACATCTTCCCCGAAAACTACATGGTAGCAATCAAAGAACTGGGTCTGGATGTTGTATCCGCTCCCACTCTGGATATCGAATATATCGAATCCGGCAAAGGCGTAAAATTCGTATGTGACGTTACAGTAAAACCCGAAGTAACACTGGGTCAGTACAAAGGTCTGGAAGTTGAAAAAGTTTCCGCTGAAGTAACAGATACAGACGTTATGCTGGAACTGGAAAAAGTACAGAGACAGAATGCAAGAAAAGTTGAAGTAGCAGACAGAGCAGCACAGATGGGCGATATCGCTAACATTGACTATCTGGGTTCTGTTGACGGCGTTCCCTTCGATGGCGGCAAAGCAGAAGGTCAGGACCTGGAACTGGGTTCTCACTCCTTCATTGAAGGCTTTGAAGAAGCAATCGTTGGCCACAGCATCGGTGAAGAATTCGACATCAACGTAACATTCCCTGAAGCTTATCACGCTCCTGAACTGGCAGGCAAACCCGCTGTATTCGCAATCAAACTGAATGCACTGACAGCAAAAGAACTGCCCGAACTGAACGATGCATTTGCAGAAGATGTTTCCGAATTCTCCACTCTGGATGAATACAAAGCAGATATCTTGGCTAAACTGGCTACAGAAAAAACAGAAAGAGCGAAACAGCTGCAGGGCGACAAACTGCTGGATGCAGCAGTAGCAAACTGCACAATGGAAGTACCTCAGGTGATGTACGATAACAAAATCGACAGCATGATGAGAGAATTCGAAGAAAACATTGTTCGTCAGGGCCTGTCCATGGATATCTACTACCAGTACATGGGTACAGATGAAGCTACAATCAGAGAAACATTCAAAGATACATCCATGAAATCTGTAGACGCAAGACTGATGCTGGAAGCAATCGCAAAAGCTGAAAATCTGGTAATCTCCGATGAAGAACTGGATGCAGAAGTTTGCAAATACGGCGAATCCTACGGTATTGACGGCAAAACAATGCTGGAAATGATTCAGGAGGATGACAAAGAAGCACTGAAACAGGATATGCTGGTAAGAGCAGCAATGAAAGTGATCGAAGACACAGCAGTTCTGAAAGACGCTGAATAATTGAAACGGAATAACAAGAAATCAAATAGGCACAGTTCCGACTGTGCCTATTTAGATAAAAAGGAGGAATCATAATGAGTTTAGTACCTATGGTCGTGGAACAGTCCAACCGCGGTGAACGTTCTTATGATATTTATTCCAGATTGTTGAAGGACAGAATCATTTTTCTGGGCGAAGAAGTCAATGATGTGACAGCAAGCCTTGTTGTGGCACAGCTGCTGTTTCTGGCTGCAGAAGATCCTGATAAAGACATCAGCCTGTACATCAACAGCCCCGGTGGTTCTGTAACAGCCGGTATGGCCATTTATGATACCATGCAGTATATCAAACCCGATGTATCTACCATCTGTATCGGTATGGCTGCAAGCATGGGGGCATTCCTGCTGGCCGGCGGTGCAAAGGGCAAAAGATATGCCCTGCCCAATGCGGAAGTGATGATCCACCAGCCTTCCGGCGGTGCAAGAGGGCAGGCAACAGATATTTGCATCCATGCGGAAAATATCCTGCGCACCAAACAGAAACTGAACAAGATTCTGGCGGAAAACACTGGTAAGCCCGTGGAAGAAGTGGAAAGAGATACAGAACGCGATAATTTCATGACTGCGGAAGAAGCAAAGGCTTATGGCCTGATCGATGATGTGATCACAAGACCCCAGACAAAGGAGAAATGATAAATGCCCGGTAAAACAGAAGACATGAATAAACTGCGTTGTTCCTTCTGTGGTAAAACACAGGATCAGGTGAAAAAACTGATTGCGGGACCCAATGTGTATATCTGCGATGAATGTATCGATCTGTGCGCGGACATCATTGATGAAGAATACGATGTGCTGGCAGACAAGGAAGAAAATTTCAATGTTCCCAAGCCAAAGGAAATCAAAACAACTCTGGACGAATATGTCATTGGTCAGGACAGAGCGAAACAGGCTTTGGCCGTTGCTGTTTATAACCATTACAAACGTATCTATATGGATGCCAAGGCCGATGATGTGGAACTGCAGAAAAGCAATATCCTGCTGGTAGGCCCTACTGGTACAGGGAAAACCCTGCTGGCCCAGACACTGGCAAAGGTATTAAATGTGCCATTTGCCATTGCCGATGCCACATCCCTGACAGAAGCAGGCTACGTTGGCGAAGACGTAGAAAACATCCTGCTGAAGCTGATTCAGGCGGCAGATTACGATATCGAACGGGCAGAACGCGGGATCATCTATATCGATGAAATCGATAAAATTACAAAGAAAAGCGAAAATGTATCCATTACAAGAGATGTCAGCGGTGAAGGTGTACAGCAGGCCCTCCTGAAGATTCTGGAAGGCACTGTGGCAAGCGTACCCCCTCAGGGCGGCAGAAAACACCCTCATCAGGAATTTATTCAGATCGATACGACAAATATCCTGTTTATCTGCGGCGGTGCCTTCGGCGGCATTGAAAAGATCATCCAGAGCCGTATGGGCCACAAGGTCATTGGTTTTGGCGCAGAAGTGCAGAGCAAACTGGATAAAACAAACGATGAACTGCTGCAGAGCCTGATGCCACAGGATCTGTTGAAATATGGTCTGATCCCTGAATTTATCGGTCGTCTGCCTGTTGTGGTAACACTGGATAATCTGGATGAAGATGCTTTTGTGCATATTTTAACAGAACCTAAGAATGCCCTGACTAAGCAGTATGAGTATCTCTTTGCTTTGGATGATGTTATCTTGGAATTCAAGGAAGAAGCCCTCAGAGCCATTGCAAGGAAAGCCATGGAAAGAGAAACGGGTGCCCGCGGCCTCCGCTCCATTGTAGAGGAATTCATCAACCCTGTGATGTATGAAATTCCTACAGAAACGACAGTGGAACGCTGTATCATTACAGAAGATGTGGTGAATGGCAAAGCGCAGCCGGAATATATTCACAACGAAAACAGACAGCCCCTGCAGCGGATGCGCAAGCGCAAAAGCAGCAGAGGAAACAATGGTGTGTCCGCATAAATAATAAAAAAGAGTGTATCTTGGATACGCTCTTTTTTTATGCCGTTATCAACATTTTCTTCCAAGGAAAAAACGCACAAGAAGTGTCCGTGAAATTTTGCGCCGTATGGAGATTTGTGCATGTGTCGTGGAATCACTGGAACATATGCCAAAAACGCGCAAAACGTTAAATAAATCGCAAAAAAACGTTGACGGATGCGGATTTTCGGGACTATAATGAGGGTGTATTCAAGAGAAGGACAAGGAGAAACAAAAATCCTTGCTATAGAGACAAAAAGCAAAACGAAGACAAGAAATAGGAGTGATCACCATGCTGACATTGGAAATGATTCAGGAAGCAAAAAAAACACTGGATGGCGTAGCTAGAGTAACACC
>CALFPN010000135.1 GCA_937919015.1 uncultured Clostridia bacterium | reverse complement strand
AAAACGCATGTACATGCGTTTTCAAATAGGGGTCGTAGCATTGCGGCAACGCCGCTAGCCTAGGGGCACAGCCCCAATGGGAGGGATTATCTCCCTCGTGGGAGTTTGAGGGTGAAACCCTCAAGAATCATTTAATTTCGTTTGTTAATGTGCCAATGCCTTCGATTTCGCATTTCACGATGTCGCCTTTTTTCAGGAACTTGGGCGGCTGGAAGCCCATACCAACTCCTGCGGGCGTACCCATGGCGATGATGGTGCCTGCCGCCAGTGTCATCCCTTTGGACAGCTGGCAGATGACCTTTTCAATGCTGTTGATCAAGAGGTCTGTGGTGCTGTCCTGTCTCAGTTCCCCATTGATATAGGAACGGATGGCCAGCGCAGGCGGATTTGTGAATTCATCCTTTGTCACAATGACAGGGCCAATGGGTGTGAAATCATCCAGAGACTTGCCGAAGTACCACTGTTTGTGGGCAGTCTGCAGATTTCTGGCACTCATATCATTTAAAATGGTATAACCGAATACATAGTCGAAAACTTCTTCGGGCTTTACATTTTTGGCATCCTTACCGATGACCACAGCCAGTTCCACTTCATAGTCCAGGCTGTCTACGATATCCAGATGTCCGTCGATATATTCCCCGTCACCTACGGCACGGTTCACTCTTTTTGCAAAATAAATGGGTTCGGGGCGGTCGCCGCCAAAGGCTTCGTTATGGAAGCGGGCAGATTCCTCTGCATGGGCATAATAATTGATGCCCAGACAGATGATATCCTGTTTGGGATACAGGATGGGCGCGTACAGCTGCACCTCTTCTACAGGGATGCCCTGCATCAGCTCTTTATTTCTGTCCATCTTCGCCAGCTTTTCTTCATTCTGCTGTTCCAGAAATTCATTCATATCCTTTACAGCGAAACCCAGATAATGCACAGGCACCACCTGAGAACCATCATTTTTCAGAACACCTACGGCCAGATCGCCATTGTGACTGTATGTCAAAAGTTTCACGCTTCATTCCTCCTAACGATTCCTGCAAAGGATGCCCCCAGGGGCTTTGCAGGGCTGATTTGTATATCAGAATCAAATCCATAAAATATACCGTTTTTATCATATCATAAAACCCTGCATTTTCAAAGGAAAAAAGACTTTGCCTGCCATGTATACAAGATACTGTGCCCTTAATCACGCATACAAATAAAAATGAATATTTATTCACAGAATCTTGCATGGTGAATAAAAAAGTGCCCAAAAACCCCTTCTGAATCCCCCTGCAATATAAAATTATATACAAATTTATGAATTTTTATTATTTTAGGGTTGCATTTCCAGAAAGAGGTATGTATAATCCACTTATAAAATTCATTGGAACAAACGTCCCCAGAATAAGGACTTATCTTGAAACGTTATTTTAAAGGAGGAAAATCATCATGGCAAAAGAAAAAATCGTTCTGGCATATTCCGGCGGTCTGGATACATCCTGCATCATTCCTTGGCTGAAAGAAAACTATGACTGCGAAGTGATCTGCGTATGCGGTGACGTTGGTCAGGGGAAAGAAACAGACGGTCTGGAAGAAAAAGCTCTGAAAACAGGTGCTTCCAAACTGTATATCGAAAATCTGGTAGAAGAATTCATCACAGACGCGGTTTACCCCTGCGTAAAAGCAAATGCTGTATATGAAGGCAAATACCTGCTGGGTACATCCATGGCTCGTCCCATCATTGCAAAGAGAATGGTTGAAATCGCAAAAGCAGAAGGCGCAACAGCAATCTGCCACGGTGCAACAGGCAAAGGTAACGATCAGGTTCGTTTTGAACTGACAATCAAAGCACTGGCACCCGAAATGAAGATCATCGCGCCCTGGAGACTGGATACATGGAAAATGAAATCCCGTGAAGACGAAATCCAGTATCTGGCTGACCATGGCATTCCCTTCGAAGCAAGCCATGACAACTCCTACAGCCGTGACAGAAACCTGTGGCACCTGAGCCATGAAGGTCTGGAACTGGAAGATCCTGCAAATGAACCCAACTATGACCACATCCTGCAGCTGGGCGTAACACCCGAAAACGCTCCTGATGTTCCCGAATATGTAACACTGGACTTTGAAAAAGGGATCCCCGTTGCAGTCAACGGTGAAAAACTGGGTCCCGTAGAACTCTTGACAAAACTGAACGAAATCGGCGGCAGAAACGGTATCGGTATTGCAGATATCTGCGAAAACCGTGTCGTTGGTATGAAATCCCGCGGTGTATATGAAACACCCGGCGGTACCATCATGTACTATGCACACCGTGAACTGGAATACCTGTGCACAGACAAGAAAACACAGCAGTTCAACGAAGTGGCTTCCAACAAATTCACAGAACTGGTTTACTCCGGCGAATGGTACACACCTCTGCGTGAAGCACTGAGCGCGTACTTCGACAAAGTAAACGAAACAGTAACAGGTACCGTAAAACTGAAACTGTACAAAGGCAACATCGTTCCCGCAGGCTCCACATCTCCTTACAGCCTGTATAACGAATCCATCGCTTCCTTTGCAACAGGCGACCTGTACAACCACAAAGACGCTGACGGTTTCATCAACCTGTTCGGTCTGTCCATGAAGGTTCGTGCAATGATGATGGAAAACAACAAATAAGATCTCGCAAATCCTACATAAGACAAAAAAATACTCCTGTCACTTCTGATAGGAGTATTTCTTATATTACAGACGACCACGCAAACAGAAAGGCGGATTATCATGGCAAAACTTTGGGGCGGACGCTTTACCCAGTCCACAGACAGCTTTACAGACCACTTCCATTCCTCTATCTCCTTCGATAGCAGAATGTACAAAGAAGACATCACAGGCAGCATGGCCCATGCGAAAATGCTGGGCAAACAGGGCATCATCCCTGCCGCTGACGCAGAACTCATCATCAAAACACTGAAAGAAATTTTGGCTGACATCGAAGCAGGCAAGGTGACTTTCGACGAAAAAGCAGAAGATATCCACATGAACGTGGAAACCATCCTCATCAGCCGCATCGGCGACGTGGGCAAACGCCTGCATACAGGCCGCAGTCGTAACGATCAGGTGGCTCTGGATATCCGTATGTACACAAAGAAAGAAATCACTGCCATCAAAGAGCTGGTGAAAAACCTGATGGTCATGCTGAATGATTTCGCCGCAGACCATACAGAAACCATCCTGCCCGGCTATACCCACCTGCAGCGCGCCCAGCCTGTGACACTGGCACACCATCTGCTGGCTTATGTGGAAATGTTCAAACGCGACTATGACCGCCTGTGCGATACATATAAACGTACTGATGTGATGCCTCTGGGCAGCGGCGCACTGGCAACCACCACATACCCTCTGGACAGATATTTCGTGATGGAAGAGCTGGGCTTTTCCGCCATCACCATGAACTCCATGGACGGCGTTTCCGACCGTGATTTCTGCATCGAACTGGCTTCCGCTCTGTCCATTCTGATGATGCACCTGAGCCGTTTCTGCGAAGAAATCATCCTCTGGAGCAGCCATGAATTCCATTTCGTGGAACTGTCTGATGCATACTCCACAGGCTCCAGCATTATGCCCCAGAAAAAGAATCCCGATATGGCAGAACTGATCCGCGGTAAATCCGGCCGTGTATATGGCCACCTGATGCAGCTTCTGACAACCATGAAAGGTCTGCCTCTGGCATACAACAAGGATATGCAGGAAGATAAGGAAGGTCTGTTTGACGCCATCGATACGGTAAAAATGTGTCTGCCCGTATTCACAAATATGATCGCGACCATGACAGTGAAAAAAGACGCTATGCTGCATGCAGCCAAAGGCGGCTTCACCAACGCAACAGACGCTGCAGACTGGTTGGTAAAACAGGGCGTGCCCTTCCGTGATGCCCATGAAATCATCGGCAAACTGGTACTGTACTGCATCGAACACAATACAAATCTGGATGACCTGTCTCTGGAAGAATATAAAGCCATTTCTCCCGTATTTGACAACAGCGTTTATGCTGCCATCAACGTAAACGAATGCGCTCAGGCGAGAAAAGTGGTAGGCGGCCCCGCGAAGGAAGCAACAACAGCGGCTATCGCAAACAATAAAACATTCTTTGAAACAATCTAAGACCTTGGGGCTCTTGTTCAAGCAGGATTTGCTTCGCAAACCTTGCCCTTTGGGCAACCGCCGCATCTG
>CALFPN010000134.1 GCA_937919015.1 uncultured Clostridia bacterium | reverse complement strand
TGAAGTATTTATTCAGCTGGTCGAAGGTGGCAGAAGCACCGCCTCTGCGGCAGGAAACCACCGCCGCACCCAGTTTGTTGGCAAAACCCCCATTGGACATCATAAACAGTCTGTCAAAAGCGGAGGACGCCTGTCCTGCTGCGGATGCATAATGAACAGGGGCACCCAGCACCATGGCATCGGCCGCCAGAGCCTTGGGCAGCAGCTTATTCACGATATCATCCTGTACACATTTACCTGTTTTTCTGCAGGCAGCGCAGCCGGTGCAGCCGCCGATGGGCTTGTTGCCCAGATAAAACATTTCCGTTTCCACCCCTTCCTGACGCAGGGTCTTTTCGATCTCCTTCAGAGCGGTATAAGTGCAGCCGTGACCGTTAGGACTGCCGTTGATGAGTAATACTTTCATAAAATTTCTCCCCTTACAAAGAAAACGGCACTCCGTGCCGTTTTCCGTTTGTCTTCATTATTTTGCTTCCAGATAAGCGTTGATATCCGCAATCAGCTTTTCACAGTCCATACCATGAACCATGGATGCTTCTTCCAGTGTTTCGCCTGCAGCGGAAGGGCAGCCAACACAGTGCATACCGTTCTGCATCAGGATCATACCTGCGCTTCTGTCCATCATCAGCAGTTCGCCAATTGTCATGTCTTTTGTTACTTTCATGGGAAACTCCTCCTTATTTTTTAGATTACTCGCAAATTGCTTGCTCTTCCTAGATATGATACCACAAATAAAAAGAAATCACTACCAAAATTCTATTTTTTCCAAAATCTTTACAAAAATCAGTGAATTGCATCCAATTTTATACTACAATAAAGGAAAACAGACGCAGAAACCATCAAAGGAGTGATTTCCCATGAGAAATACATTGAAAGAAAAGCTGGCGCAGGGGGCAAAGCCCATCGGCACCTTCTTTGAACTGGGCAGCCCCAGTGTCATTGAGGCTTTGGGCAGAACGGGACTGGATTTTGTCATTCTGGATAACGAACACGGCCCCTTTGAAGCAGAAGCCAGCCGCGATTTCGTCCGCGCAGCGGAAACTGTCGGGCTGACTGCCATCGCCCGTGTCCGGGAAGTGAGCAGACCCGCCATCCTGAAGCTCTTGGATGTGGGCGTACAGGGTCTTATCATCCCCGACGTACATACGGTGGAACAGGTACAGGAAATCGTGGACCATGCGAAATATTTCCCCGTGGGCAAAAGAGGCTTCTGCCCTTCCAGAAAAGACGGCTGGGGCTTTGATTCCATGGCGCAGCAGTCCGTGCCCGCTCAGATGGCCTACTGGAACGAACAGGTGCTGGTGATCCCCCAGTGCGAAACGGTAGGTGCGCTGGAGCAGATCGAAACCATCGTCAATATGGAAGGTGTGGACGGCATCTTCATCGGGCCCTTTGACCTGTCCATCTCCATGGGCATCCCCGGTCAGTTCGACCATCCCGATTTCGTGTCCTCTCTGGAACGGGTACAGAAAGCCTGCAAGGATGCTGGCAAGTTCTGCATGATCTTCGCCGGAAATCCTGCGGCAGTGGCAGAACGTTTCCGGCAGGGCTATGATTCCGTGGCCTACGGTCTGGATGCAGCGGTACTGGCAGCAGCATACAAGGCAAATGTGGCAGAGATCCGTTCTAAAATCTAACTCCAACAAAAAACGACTCCCTTTCATAGGGAGTCGTTTTGTTTATCTTCCGCCTAAATGATCCGGAATATCCAGAATCATTTTTCTGCAATAGGGGCACAGATGGCCTTCGATCTTGGCATCGCCCATAAAGCTTTTCGCCAGCAGGTATTCCTGCTTTTTGCCTGTTTCCGGGTCTACAGTCTTCCACTGCACGAATCTGCCGGAAACCATGGTGCCTTCGGACATTTCATTCTGACAGAAAGGACATTTCATATAGGGTCACTCCTTACTCTTTTTCTGTAGGTTTCAGCACAGTGCTGTCTGTTGCATCACCAATGATACGGAATGTGCTGTCCTTGGGTAATACGTCTGCAGTCATCACGCCCGATGCTGTTACTTTGTCTTTATCGTCTTTATCTGTAAATTCGATCACCAGATATTCGGGGTCTGCGTCAGGCTTTGTGCCGAAAAGGCCTTGGGGGATGCCTGCATAGTAGATCAGAAATGTGTCTGTTTCTTCTTCCGCTTCGCCCAGTAATTCCTTCGCTTCCGCTCTGGTCATGCCCACAAAACGGGTACGATCCACCAGATCCTTCAACATCAGCTGACGGTCATTGCCCTGATATTCCACCCATTTTTCTGTTTCAAAGCTTGTTCTAGTATCATGGATACGTCCGCCGATAAAAACCACCACCGCCAGAACCACCAGAATCGCCACGATGATTTTATCCTTCATTTGCAACTGCATTTCGAATCCCTCCTCAGGAAATCCATTTGAAGCCTTTATAGTAACGCAATACGACCTTTCCCAGAATCTCATCTTTGGGAACAAATTTATTTTCCCAGAAACGGGAATCCAGAGAATGGTTTCGGTTATCCCCCATCATGAAATAGCTGTCTTCGGGCACGAGATAGGGGCCAAAATCCCCCAGTGTCGTTTCTGCGATATAGTCCTCTGTCAGCATTTTGCCATTGACATAAACCGCACCGTCCGCCACTTCCACCACATCCCCCTCTGTGCCGATGATTCGCTTCACATAGAGGGTCTTTCCTGTGGGATCATCAGGATAGCGGAATACGGCGATATCTCCTGCTTTCGGTTCATCGAACCAATAGGACGTGCGCAAGGCAAGGATACGGTCGCCGGCCATGATGGTATTTTCCATAGATCCCGTAGGCACTTCGGCATTGACAATAAGGAAGGAATTGACTGCCCCCGCCAGAATCGCCGCCAGCAGGATGGTCTTGATCCAGCTGATGACCTCTGTTTTCACTGTACTGCTCATCTGCCCATCTCCTTTGGGATGATTATTTCAGGAAGCCATTGATGATCTGTGCTTCCGCTTCATCTTCTGTCAGACCCAGTGTCATCAGCTTTGTCAGCTGATCGCCGGCAATTTTACCGATGGCAGCTTCGTGGATCAGGGATGCATCCACATGGTTTGCTGTGATTTCGGGTTCCGCTGCAACGATACCGTTGTCCATGATGATGGCGTCACATTCGGAATGACCATAGCATTCCGCATTGCCGTTGATCTTGGAACGGAACAGCTGTCTGGAATTATCTTTTGCAACGGAACGGGAAATCAGCTTCGCGCTGGAACCTGTGCCGTTCAGGTCTACATCAAAGGATGTTTCTGCATACTGGTCGCCATGGGTCATGATCTTTTCTTTGATAATCATGGTTGCGCCGTCTGCCAGTTTTGCACTGGAGATACGTTTTGTGGAATCCACACCCTTCAGCTGTACGGTATCCATTTCGATATAAGCGTTTTCTTCCGCTTCGATATGGGTCTGGGGGTTGATGATACGTTTACCGTTCCCATCACCTTCGCCAATGTGTTTTTCTTCATAAATGATCTTCGCATTTTTGCCCACGAAGAAACGATGGATGCCTTCGTGGATGGAGTCATCACAGCCGCAGTTATGGATGCCGCAGCCGGCAATGATCTTGATTTCTGCGCCTTCCCCGATGTGGAAGTCATTATAAGCGATATCATGGACGCCGTCTGCTGTTACCAGCGCAGGGATATGCACGTCTTCATTTTTTGTAAAGGGTTTTACATAGATATCCAGACCCTGACCGTCGGGCTTGGGTACGATGTCGATGTTTTCTGTGGACTGTCTGCCTTCGCTTTTGCCGTTATTACGGATGTTGAATGCGCCTGTAGAGGGAATATTCATCATACCGGATACTTCACTCAAGAGATTTTTTACGATATCATTCAGCATTATTTGTTACCTCCCATCAAAACTCTGCAGCCTGTTTCCAGACCAAACAGACCGGGCAGCACTTCTTCTTTTGTACCGATCTGTTTTACTTCGCCGCCGCTCAAGAGAACGACCTGATCGGCAATATCCAGAATTCTTTCCTGGTGGGAAATGATCATAATGGAGCCCTGAATTTCTTCGTGCATTTTTTCAAATACGTCAATCAGATTTTTGAAGCTCCACAGGTCGATGCCTGCTTCTGGTTCATCGAACAGAGTCAGTTTTGTTTTTCTTGCCATAACCGTCGCAATTTCGATACGTTTCAGTTCCCCGCCGGACAGGCTGGAATTTACTTCACGGTCGATATAATCTTTTGCGCACATGCCAACTTCCGCCAGATATTCACAAGCTGCCGCTGTGGACAGTTCTTTGCCGCTGGCCAGTGTGATCAGGTCTTTTACGGTTACGCCTTTGAAACGAACGGGCTGCTGGAAGGCAAAGCTGATGCCTGCCTGGGCGCGTTCTGTGATGTTCATGTTTGTGATATCCTGACCATCCAGAATGATCTGACCGCTGTCAGGGGTTACGATACCGGCAATGATTTTTGCCAGCGTGGATTTGCCGCTGCCGTTGGGGCCTGTGATCACGATGAATTTTCTGTCATCGATGGTCAGATTAACGTTATTCAGAATCTGTTTGCCATCCGCAGAGAAGCAGATATTCTTCAGTTCCAGCATATTATGATTCCTCCTGTTTATGAAATATTTCTCTGAGAAACAGTTTTCTTCCCTTTATATTGTCTTTCCTGCCCAA
Source organism: uncultured Clostridia bacterium (assembly GCA_937919015.1). Lineage (GTDB taxonomy): Bacteria > Bacillota > Clostridia > Lachnospirales > Anaerotignaceae > Anaerotignum_A. The sequence continues at coordinate 11,535 of CALFPN010000134.1, read as the reverse complement.
AAAAAGACAGAAAACACTATTTTTTATTATAGCCCCCCATACCATATACTGTCAATGTTTTTGCCTATTCCCACCAGATTTCTCGGACAAAAAAGGATTCTCTTGAAAGGATTTCTCCCATGTGGTACATTTATTACAATAAATTCCGCATTTTAAAAGAAAAAAGGAGAGATTTTCATGCTCGGTTTTCATACAGACGGTATCCGCTTTTTCGGCGCATCCGAAACATTGCTGGCAAGGGCAAAAAAGCACAAACTGCCCATCGTAAAAACTTCCACCACAAATACACTGGTTTTTGCCATTGATACGGCAGAACCCCTGACAAAAAAACTCTACATGACATCCTTTCTGGCACCGCAGGCACCCTGGTTCAGCTGCTTCGTGGGCGATGCGGAAAGACCTGCAGACTATTCCCTGCATTTTGCCACAGAGGATGACCTTTTCGACTTTATTCTGGCCATGTATTACTGCTCTCAGGGCTTCCTCCATTTGGATTTTGACCTGCCGGAACTGGTTTCCAAGCTGAACCCCGGCCCCGAATACATGATCCGTTCCTTTGAGGAAAAGGACTTTCATAAAATCGGGGAAGAAGGTGCCTTTGCGGCCTGCTTCTGTTTTCTGGAAGGGGGATTCATGGAAAGCGACAGACTGTTCGGCAAACTGACAAAGGAATACGGCGTGGGCGCAGACAAGATCATGCTGGCAGGCTCCTTCGATTCCAAATATCAGTTTCTGCGCACCTTTATTCCGCAGAAATAAAGAACCGCGAATAATTTGCTCTTTACAAATGGGAATAATCGTACTAGAATAAAACCGCAGGGCGATTTTTGTCGCCTTGTGCAAATACACAGAGTAGGGCTTTGCGCGTGAAGTGTCCGGTGGACGGGGAGTTGTCATCGGAACGAAAAAAGGCTTTGACCTTTTGCGGTGCAGAACCCGCATCCCGCTGTTTCCATAATGAAGATGAACGGTATAGCCTCTTTGTTATCCATACAGCCAGACCTGTTTTTCAAAACAGGACGTATTTGCGTTGTGATAATAGAGGGGTTTTTGTTCGTAAATACAAAAATACCCTCCTGTTTCTGTTGAAAAAACAAAAAGGAGGTTTTTTTAATGACAGAAAAGCAAATTTCCACTACCCACCGCATTGTATTGATGGCCATGCTGGCAGCGATGCAGATCGTCCTTTCCCGCTGCCTTTCCATCAATCTTTGGAACCTGAGAATCGGCTTTGCCTTTGTACCCATTGCCATGGCCGGGATGCTCTTGGGGCCCATGAGCGCAGGACTGACAGGGGTGGTTGCCGATATCATCGGCGCAACGCTGCTTTCCAGTGCTGCATTCTTCCCCGGCTTTACGCTGACGGCCTTCATCACTGCCTTTGGCTACGGCTTCTTCCTGCAGACAAAACAGGATATGCCACATATTGTGGCGGCAGTGCTGTTTTCCGAGATCGTGGGAACGATTTTACTGAACACATTATGGATCTCTATCATGTACGGTACGCCGTTTATCGCCGTGATGATTCCCAGACTGGGGCAGGCTGTCGGCATGGGCATTGTAGAGATCATTGTCATCCGACTGCTGGCAAATTATGTGCCTCAGCTGAAAGCAACAATTTGAGGGTTCCTGTTCAAGCAGGATTTGCTACGCAAACCTTGCCCTACGGGCAACCGCCGCATCTGTTCGGCGGTGCGTATCTCAAACTCCCGCTAGGGGAATGATTCCCCTAGGACCCCCATTTGCCCAAGCCTTCGCTTTGGCGGAAACAAATATTTATTGCATAAAAAAAGACCGAGTTTTCTCGGTCTTTTTTGCGTATAGGGCTATAGAGGAAAGCCCTATAAAATCAGTTCGCGTAGTTGTTGAAGTAGTTCTGAACCAGAACGATGGGTGTACCTTTATCACCGGAACCGGATGTCAGGTCACACAGGGAGCCGATCAGGTCTGTCAGGCGGCGAGGTGTTGTACCTTCGGAAGCCATGTTGCCTTTCAGGTCGCCTTCTTTTTCTTTGATGGCAGCTTTGATGGCATCTGCCAGAGCTTCGCCGCTCAGATCTGCAAAGTCATTATCTGCCAGATATTTCAGTTTCAGTTCGTTGGGCAGACCAATCAGGCCGTCTGTATAGCCGGCACCAACAACGGGGTCAGCCAGTTCCCAGATTTTGCCTACGGGATCTTTGAATGCACCATCGCCGTAGATCATTGCTTCTACTTTCACGCCTGTGCGAGCCAGAACTTCTTTCTGGATGTTTTCCGCAACTTCCTGTGCGTTGTTGGGGAACAGTTTTACTGTGCCTTCTGTTGCTTTGTTGGAACCCAAGAGACCGTATTCCGCATTGAAACCGCTGCCGTTTACGGGTGCATTCAGGATATCAGCCAGTGTCAGAACTTTTTCGCCGCCTTTTGCCAGAATACGTCTTCTGGAACGTTCTCTTGTGTGGATATCACAGCACAGTACGTTCTTTGTATAGTTTACGATCGCTTCCGCATGGTTTGCGAATACGATTTCTGCTTCTGCGCCTTCTTCTTCGATCAGGCCTTTGTAGTATTCTACATAGTCAACGCCTGTGAAGGGGTGTTTGATGTAGCCGAATGCTTTGCGGTATTCATCCAGAGACAGTACGTCTGTGTAAGGATTTACGCCGCTTTCATCCAGTACGTCCATATCGAACAGGTGGTTACCTACTTCGTCGGAAGGATAGCTCAGCATCAGTACGACTTTTTTCGCGCCTTTTGCGATCCCTCTCAGGCAGATCGCAAAACGGTTTCTGCTGAGGATGGGGAATACAACACCAACTGTTTCACCGCCCAGTTTTGCTTTTACGTCTGCTGCGATATCTTCTGTTTTTGCATAGTTACCTGCTGCACGGGCAACAACTGCTTCTGTTACAGAAATAACGTCTCTTTCCTGCAGTTTGAAGCCATCTTCTTCCGCTGCTTTCAGAACGGAATCTACTACGATTTTAACGATATCATCGCCTTCGCGGATGATGGGTGCTTTAATACCTCTGGAAATTGTACCTGCCATAATGTAATACCTCCTGATATATACGTTTGAAAAGTAGAACGATCCCGTCTTTCGGCGGGATCGTTGGCAAATTTCTAAGTCAAAGTGTGATGAAATAACTTCGATCACCGACTACTTCATTCTACCAAGAAAAATGCGGATTTGTCAATAATCACACTATCGTTCTCCATAAAAATATCTTATATCGACCATAATTTTTGATTCCTTACCGGAAACTTTTGTCTCTTATTTGGCTTCCATGCGTACCGCTGTTTCCAAAGCGATCTCCATCATCTGTGTAAAAGTATTCTGGCGTTCTTCGGCAGTGGTCTCTTCTCCCGTCACCAGGTGGTCGGAAATGGTGCAGATAACCAGCGCACGTTTGCCCAGTCTTGCCGCATTCAGATACAGGGCAGTGGATTCCATTTCCACAGCCAGTGTGCCCATTTTCCCCCATTCCAGCGTTTTTTCCTTACCGCCTTCGCCATAGAACACATCGGAGCAGAGGAGATTCCCCACATGCATTTCAATTCCTCTTTCCTGCGCCGCTTCCACTGCTGTGGAAAGGAGGGTATAATCTGCCGTCGGCGCCAATGTGCCGGGCATGCCATACTGGGCTGCATAATTGGAATCTGTGTTAGAGCCGATCCCCGCCACGATATCACGGACTTTCAGATGTTCCGACAAGGCCCCTGCGGAGCCCACGCGAATGATGTTTTCCACACCGTAAAAGGCAAACAGCTCATAGCTGTAAATGCCAATGGAAGGGCAGCCCATACCGCTGGCCATAACAGAAACCCTTGTGCCTTTGTAGGTGCCTGTATACCCCTGCACGCCCCGCACATTATTCACCAGAACGGGATTTTCCAGAAAATTTTCTGCAATAAATTTAGCACGGAGAGGATCTCCGGGCATCAATACGGTTTTTGCAAAATCGCCTTTTTCGGCAGAAATATGAGGTGTTGCCATAATCATACCCTCCTTATATATTCATAGATTTATTTTCTCTCCAATTCCAGCAGCCATTCTTTTTTCTCCAGACCGCCGGAATACCCCGTCATGCTGCCATCCTTCCCGATAACCCTGTGGCAGGGAATGAGGATGGCAATGGGATTTTTCCCATTGGCACCGCCCACCGCCTGACACCCCTTCGGGTTATCCACCGCAAGGGCGATCTCCTGATAGGTACGCAGTTCCCCATAGGGAATGTCCTGCAGAGCCTTCCAGACTCTCTGCTGAAAAGCCGTGCCCTTTGGTGCCAGCGGCAGATCAAAGGTCTTTCTCTTTCCTGCAAAATACTCCTCCAGCTGCTTTTTGCAGCGTAAAATCAGTTCCGTTTCTTCCTGTATATAGGATTTGGGCAGCTGCGTCCATGTAACACGGGTGATGGAGCCATTTTCCTCCCCGATACAAATCTTTCCAACAGGAGTATCGTAAAAAAAGATCTTTTCCATATCAATCCTGCTTTCTCAAACTTCTCAGCAGGGCGATTTCTCTGGCATAGCCCTCCGCTTCATTGGGGGTTTCCAGATAAAAGGGCAGATGGATGAGCTTGGGATGGTTGATGATATTCGTGATGCCCTCCATCGTCAGGGTACCTTCCCCGATTTTTTCATGTCTGTCCTTATGGCTGCCCATGGGATTCTTGCTGTCGTTCAGATGGATAGCTTTCAATCTGTCCAGCCCGATGATATCGTCAAATTCTTTTAACACGCCGTCCAGATTTTCAACAATATCATAGCCGCCGTCATAGACATGGCAGGTATCCAGACAAACACCCATCCGTTCCTTCTGCTCCACGCGGTCGATGATGGCCCGCAGTTCTTCAAAGGTTCGGCCCACTTCGCTGCCCTTACCCGCCATGGTTTCCAGCAGGATGGGGGTTTTGCCGCCGCCGGCCATGATCTCATTCAGCACATCGGCGATCATGGGGATGGCCACCTCCGTCCCCTGTTTCACATGGCTGCCGGGGTGGAAATTAAACATGACATCCTCCAAAAGCTCCAGACGGGACAGGTCTTCCTTCATGGTATTTCTGGCGAATGTTCTTAAATCTTCCTTCGCCGCACAGGGGTTCATCGTATAGGGTGCATGGGCCAGCAGGGTGCCGAAGTTATTTTCCTTATGAAATGCATTATAGTTTTGTAAGTCTTCCAGATCCAAAGGCTTTACAGAGCCGCCGCGGGGGTTTCTGGTGAAAAACTGGAACACATTCCCGCCCAGCTTCACCGCTTCCTTCCCCATGGCCATGTAACCCTTGGCGGAGGACAGATGACAGCCAATATAAAACATATTGTTCCTCCTTAGCCGATATAATAAACGATGTTGGTAAATTCCGTCATGATTTTGCCCCGATTCAGGTAGGTATGGGGCTGGGTGCAGTCAAAGTGGATGAAATCTCCTTCCTGCAGCACATATTCCTCTCCGCAGTAGATGAGAACCATTTCCCCCTTTGTCACCAACACATACTCATGGGTATTATGTCCATGACCCTCGGAAGTAAATGCACCATTTACATCCAGCTCACTATTAAAAAATTCAAAATCTCTGGCAGGATTGGCGGTGCTGTAATGATACACACGATAGCCTTCATGCTTTACCAAGGCACTTTCCTCCTTGCGGATCAGCAAAGGTGCCTCGATCTGTTCATCGATCAGTTTTGTATAGGAAACCTGCAGACCGGCGGCGATCTTCCAGAGGGTATTGATGGTGGGGCTGGATTCGCCCTTTTCGATCTGGCTCAGCATTACCTTGCTGACGCCGGAAAGTTCCGACAATTTCCCCAGACTTAAGTTTCGCTCTGCCCGCAGGCGTTTTAAATTCATGGCAATGATTTCATTTAATTGCATGGAGATCCCTCCTTTCTTCTGCCATCATTATACCATAATTCAAGAAAAAATCACGAAATCCTTCTTGAAACTCTGATTCTGCGGTCGTATAATGAACAGCGTTGACAAAAACTTGCAGAAAAACAAAGGAAATGCTTATGAACAAGGAAAAACTCATTGCTTTCTTTAAGAAAGAAACCATCCTCTGCATTGCGGGGATTCTGGCCTTCGGTTCGGCCTTTCTCATTCCGCCCGATGCAAAATATATGGAATATTGTGACATTCGCGTACTGGTGCTGCTGTTCTGCCTGATGGCAGTCATGGGAGGCTTCCAGCAGTTAGGGGTATTCGACCGCATGGCGAACCTGCTGCTGGCAAGGGCAAGGCGCATGCGTCAGCTGGCCACCACGCTGGTCATGCTGTGCTTCTTTTCCGCTATGTTCGTCACCAACGACGTGGCCCTCATCACCTTCGTCCCCTTCACCATCATGCTGCTGGAAAGAGCAAATTTAAGGGAAAAGATGATCCCCTTCATCGTTATGCAGACCATTGCCGCAAACCTTGGCAGTATGCTGACCCCTGTAGGCAATCCTCAGAATCTATTCCTGTATACTATCTCCGGCATGGAAATGGGGGAATTTTTCTCCGTCACTGTGCCCTATGTGGGGGTATCCTACTTTTTCCTATATGTGTTCTGCTATTTTCAGGGCAGAACGCCTCTGGAAACAGAAAAACAGGAACCAAAGAAAGACTGGTCTGCAAAGGACAAGGCCCTTCTGACGGCCTTGGGCATACTGTTCCTGTTCTGCCTTCTGGCGGTATTCCGCATTGCCCCCTATCAGGCTGTTTTTGTGATCATTCTGGTATGGTTCCTTTTCTTCCAGAAAGGCATCCTGAAAGGGTTGGACTATAATCTGCTCCTGACCTTTGTATGCTTCTTCGTCCTCATCGGCAATCTGGGGCGTATCCCCATGATTCGCGACACTTTACAGAACCTGCTTTGGGGCAGAGAAGTCATTGTATCCTTTCTGGCCAGCCAATTTATCAGCAATGTACCTGCGGCGGTGCTTCTTTCCGAATTCACAGACAGATATGATCTGCTCATTGCAGGGGTAAATATCGGGGGCTTAGGCACGCTGATCGCTTCCATGGCCAGCCTGATCTCCTACAAATATTATGCTGTAGCAAAAGGCGCAAAAAAGGGGAAATATCTACTGCATTTTACAGCCATGAACATCCTTTTCGCCGTCATCCTTTTGGCGGTGCATTTGTTCCTGCCTTCCCTGCCCGAAGTGCCCATCGGCCATCTGCCCGACCTGCCCTTCTTGGATTAACAACAAAAAAATCGGCTTGTCCCAAAGGGGACAAGCCATTTTTATTGCACTTCACTCAAAAGATGCCATGTGATGTATCACAAGGGGAATTTGCCGTCGGCTACAGTTGTCGATGACAAATTTCGTTCCGCTGGATTTTCCGTCCCAAAACGCCATCACCAAATCGGCATTTTCAATGATGGTGATATTTCGTTTCAAGGGGGCAGACCGCCCGTATGTTTCATAATCAGGCAAAAATTCCGTCAGCTTGATTCCATGGGAGATGGCATAGTTCCTTGCGGAGGTATCCACGCCCCGCACGCCGCCGGATATGATTTCCGTCGTATCTTCGGGCAGATACGCCTCTAAATTCGGTATAGACAACCCTCTGGAGCCAATGACTGCTACTTTCATAAATCTCCCTCGCTTTCAAGAAATTATAGAACGCACAGTGCGTTCGTTAAAAACATTATATCACATAGTAAACATAAAATAAACACACAATGTATCTATTGTGAGGTGAGTTTTATGGCAGTTAAAAGTTTTTCTATCCGCATTGAAGAAGAAATGCTTGAAAAAATTGGATTTGTAGCAGACTATGAAGGGCGTTCTACTAACAGCCATATTTTAGTTTTGATACGAAAGAGCATCAAAGAATTTGAAGCAGAGCATGGCAGTATAGATGAGGATATCCGTGCTGATTCCAACGTAAAACCGGGAAGAAGAAAATAAACGACAAAAATACAAAAACCCGTTCCTTTCGGAACGGGCTTTTTTGTTTGTCTTTATTTTTCTACGGGCAGTTCTTTGTTGCCGTACATTTTGCGGATCACCATAACAACAACGATCATGGAGATCAGCGCGATAGGCAGGTTGATCACCCAGTTCTGCACGAAACCGGCGATCACATAGTTTACTGCGGAAACTGCTGCAACTGTCAGCGCGTAAGGCAGCTGTGTGGAAACGTGGTTTACATGGTCACACTGGGCACCTGTGGATGCCATAATGGTTGTATCGGAAATAGGGGAGCAGTGGTCACCGCAAACCGCACCGGCCAGTGTTGCCGCTACTGTGATTGTCAACAGTTCGCTTGTAGGGTCCAGAATAGGCACTACGATAGGCAGCAGGATACCGAAGGTGCCCCAGGATGTACCTGTTGCGAAGGCCAGAAATACCGCAATGCAGAATACGATCACGGGCAGCAGGTTCGCCAGTACGCCTGTGCTGTTTTCCAGAATACCGGCTACGAATACATCCGCACCCAACAGACCTGTCACGCCGGACAGTGTCCAAGCAAATGTCAGGATCATAATGGCGGGAACCATTGCCTTGAAACCTTCGGGCAGGCAATCCATGAACTGACGGAATGTCAGAACCTTACGAGGGATGTACAGCAGGAATGTGATCAGCAGTGCTGCAGCAGAGCCCAGTAGCAGACCAACGGAAGCATCGCAGTTTGCGAATGCGTCGATGAATGTTTCGCCATCGAAGAAACCGCCTGTGTAGATCATGCCGATTACGCAGGAGATGATCAGAACCACTACGGGCAGGATCAGGTCGATTACTTTGCCGTTACCAACGGGAGCCTGTGCTGCATCAGCACCAGCATAAGGTCTGGATTCTGTTGTGTACAGGTCGCCGTTCAGCTGTGCATTTCTTTCATGTTCCAGCATAGGGCCGAAATCTGTGTTTGTCATAGTCAGACACAGCATAGTCAGGATTGTCAGGAGAGCATAGAAATTATAAGGGATTGCTCTGATGAACAGGTCTAAGCCGTTTACACCATCTACAACGCCGGCTACGGCAGCAGCCCAGGAAGAGATGGGCGCGATGATACATACGGGAGCAGCTGTTGCATCGATCAGGTACGCCAGTTTTGCTCTGGAAACTTTATGTGTGTCTGTGACAGGACGCATAACGGAACCTACAGTCAGACAGTTGAAATAGTCATCTACGAAGATCAGGCAGCCCAAGAGGGATGTACCCAGCATCGCGCTTCTTCTTGTTTTGAATGTGGTTGCAGCCCATCTGCCGTATGCAGCGGAACCGCCTGCTTTGTTCATCAGGGCAACGATGATACCCAGAATTACCAGGAAGATCAGGATACCTACGTTCCAGCTGTCAGACAGTTTTGCCAGCATGCCGCCGTCTGTGCTGTTTGTGAAAATGGTCAGGTATGCCAGTTTGGGGTCAAAGTTCGCATAGAACAGACCGCCTACCACGATACCGATAAACAGGGAGGAATACACTTCCTTTGTAATCAGTGCCAGAATGATCGCTACCAGAGGAGGCACCAGAGACCATGCTGTTGCATACATATTGCTTACATATTCCGCTTCGGCTTCGCCGCCGAATACCGTTGTGGACATTGCCAGAGCTACCAGAGTAACTACGAAGAAAATGCCCAGCCATTTGCTTCTCAGGTTAGTTTTTTTGTTCATAACCTTTCTCCTTTCAGAAATCTTTTAAAAAAATAGAATAAAAATAAGATGATTGCGCTTCGCTTAAAAAACGAAAGCCGTGCGCAAGCGCACGGCAGTATAACCCATCAAAGTGTTACATGTTTCCGATAGCGCTCCACATAAGTGACAGTACATTACATCTTTTGCAATGTCCCAGCCATATTTTCCAAAACGGGCAGAAAATACAGCTTCGGCAAGGCTGCCTTTCCCCTTCCGCCGCCCATGGCTTTTTTGAAGGACTACTCATCAGCATCGCACCTCTATCTTTGTCTGACTTTTGTCAGATACCCATTCATTCATACCATACCGGACAGACAAAGTCAAGCCTTTCTGCAAAAATGCCCGAAAAAACGGGATAATCCACGAAAAATCGGGCAGAAAGGTGTCCTTGCCCTACACATAGTATAGTTAAAAAAGACCAGAAGCCTTTTTGGAAAGGAGCTTTCCCATGTATCCCTATTTTCAGAAAAACACCCCGCTGCATGCGGCGGAAAGCACCGCCGCCGACCCCGTCCGCACCTTTCTGACACAAAATCCCGCCTTCGGCACCCTCCTGTTTCAGGTAACAGGGGGACAGGGGGCCTTTCCCGTGGCCGGGGCCACCATCACCATTTCCAAAGCACTGGGCGACCGTCTGGGTCTCTCCATCACCATTGTGACAGACGAAAGCGGGAAAACAGAGCCTATTTCCCTGCCCGCCCCCAGCCGCGCCCTTTCCCAGGCCCCCAACGGCGGGGTCGTTTATGCCGCCTATCAGGCAGAAATCTCCGCGCCCAATTATGTGACAACGGAGATCCGCGATCTGCCTGTCTTTGATGGCATCACCACCATTCAGCCCGTAAACCTGACGACGGATATCGGCGGACAGCGGCGGAATGAAGTGGAAGAAATCGAAGACAAGGAACCGGATTTATAATTTCTCAGAAAATGAAAGGAGTGGATCCCCATGGGCTCTTTGCAGCTGCCCGCCATCCCCGAAACCATCACCGTACATCTGGGGCTGCCCGACCAGCCTGCGGAAAACGTGACGGTTTCTTTTCCCGACTATATCAAAAACGTGGCTTCCAGTGAAATTTATCCCACATGGCCCGAAGCCGCCATCCGCGCCAACATCTATGCCCAGATCAGCTATGCCCTGAATCGGGTCTATAATGAATTTTACCGTTCTCAGGGCTATGATTTCGATATCACCAACACCACCCAGTTCGACCAGAAATTCATTAAGGGACGGGATATCTACGAAAATATCAGCCAGATCGTAGATGATATTTTCAATGATTATGTGGTCAGACAGGGGCGGATCGATCCCTTTTTCACCGCCTACTGCAACGGCTCCACCTCTTTTTGCGCGGGGCTTTTGCAATGGGGCACCGTGGAGCTGGCGGAACAGGGGCTGACGCCATACCAGATTTTGCAATACTATTACGGAGACAACATCGGCATTGTGGAAAATGCCCCCATCAGTGCCAACATTCCTTCTTACCCCGGGGTACCTTTGCGGGTAGGGTCTTCGGGGAACGATGTAAAAACCATTCAGCTGCAGCTGAACCGCATCGCCAACAACTACCCCGCCATTCCCAGAATCCCCAATCCCAACGGGGTCTTTGGGGTCTCCACCAGAAACGCTGTACAGGAATTTCAGCGCATCTTCAACCTGACCCCCGACGGTATCGTGGGGAAGGCCACATGGTATCAGCTGAAATATATCTATAACGGCGTAAAACGGCTGAACGAGCTGACTTCGGAAGGACTGACGCTGGAGGAAGTGACCCGCCCCTTCCCCGAAGTGCTGCAGGAGGGAGATACGGGCATCGCCGTGCAATCCTTACAATATTATCTGGCAGTCATTGCCTATTTCAGCAACGGGGCCCTGCCCGCCGTTGCCATCGACGGCATTTACGGCCCCGCCACCACCGCCGCCG
>CALFPN010000133.1 GCA_937919015.1 uncultured Clostridia bacterium | reverse complement strand
AAGGATCTGCAGCAGATTTTACAGCTGCTGCGTATGGTATCCGGTTTTCTGAAAAGAGAACTGCGCCGTCTGGAAACAGATGATGAGGTGACTGATTTTGGCTGGGCAGTAGTACGCCGGATCAAGAATTTCCTTTCTCATGTGGACAGCGATAATGAGCCGGAAGGTCCCAGTTATCAGATCGCATACACCAGAAAGGGAAAACAGCGTATCCCTTACACCAATTTTGAAGCACTGATCCCTCAGATGGATCGCCTGGCGAAAGTGATGGGCAGAGAACTGAAAAAAGAATTCATGGTAAAAGTATCCGGTGCTGACACAGAAGTACCCAGAGATATTTATGATAAAATTTCCATGGCAGTCCTTCAGATGATGAAGAACAGTATGGACCATGGTCTGGAGGATAAGGCTGACAGGGAACAGATGGGGAAAACACCTATTGGCGAGATTTCTGTGGAAATCAGCAAGGCAGCCCAGAAGGTCTTCGTTGCTTTCCGTGATGATGGCCGCGGGCTGAACCGTGACCAGATTCTGCAGAAAGCAATGGAAAAAAATATGCTGAAAAAGCCTGTGGAGGAATATGAAGACAATGAAGTATTCGCATTCCTGCTGCGTCCCGGGTTCACGACAAAAAGCAGAGCAACCCTGTTTTCCGGCAGAGGGGTCGGGCTGGATGTGGTGCATGCGGCAGTAGCATCTCTTGGCGGCAGCATCCGTATCGAAAGCCGTGAATATATGGGGACTACGTTCTTTATGGAATTCCCTGTGGTGGATGAAATGCCCTGAGGAAGCGGGAGGATCCTTTTATCTGTCCGCACAGTAAAAATGAATTGTGGAAAAATAGAAAAATCGTTCTGTGTACGGCAGAAAAATATAAATGTCCTTTGGGAAAAGAAACGGGGGAGATACCCATGGAAACAGCAGGTTTTTTCAAAAAATATGCGCTTTTTTTTCGGGATGCCCTTGTATACAGAACATGTTTTGTTTATAATAGAATAGATAGGTATGTTCATTTTTAAGATGAACTGCTATTAAAGGGTAACGTATATTTAGAAGTATTTTATAAAATAGGAGGTAATACCTGTGGACTTTTTAAGCACAATGAAAGCAAAAGCAAAAGCAGACAAAAAAATTATTGTTCTGCCCGAATCCTATGAAATCAGAAACCTGGAAGCAGCTGCTGAATGTCTGAGAGACGAACTGGCAGAAATCGTGCTGATCGGTAATAAAGAAAAAATCATGGAAGCTGCCGGCTCCTTCGATGTATCCAAAGCGATCTTCGTAGATCCTGAAAACTACGAAAGAATGGATGAAATGGTTGCTGGTCTGGCTGAAGCAAGAAAGAGCAAAGGCATGACTCTGGAAGAAGCTAGAAAGATCCTGCTGGATGATGCGCTGTTCGTAGCTGTTATGCTGGTTAAAATGGGTGTTGCTGACGGTATGGTATCCGGTGCGATCCACTCCACAGCTGACACACTGAGACCTGCGCTGCAGATCCTGAAAACAGCACCCGGCACAGAACTGGTATCCTCTTTCTTCATCATGGTTACAAAAACACCTCAGTATGGTGATGACGGCATCCTGCTGTTCGCTGACTGTGCGCTGAACCAGAACCCTACATCTGCTGAACTGGCTTGCATCGCCGGTGATTCTGCAAAATCCTACGAAGCATTCGTTGGCAAAGAAGCAAGAGTTGCTATGCTGAGCCATTCCACAATGGGTTCTGCAAAACATGCTGATGTAACGAAAGTTGTTGACGCTGTGAAGATTGCAAAGGAAAAATATCCCGAACTGAAACTGGATGGCGAAATTCAGCTGGATGCTGCGATCGTGAAAGAAGTTGGCGAACTGAAAGCTCCTAACTCCACAGTAGCAGGTAAAGCAAACGTTCTGGTATTCCCTGATATCGACGCTGGTAACATCGGTTATAAACTGGTACAGCGTTTCGGTGGTGCGGAAGCATTCGGCCCCGTTCTGCAGGGTATCGCAAAACCCGTTAACGACCTGTCCAGAGGCTGCTCCGCAAACGACATCGTTGCTGTAGTTGCTCTGACAAGCGTACAGGCTCAGGTAATGGGCAAATAAGAAATGTAAAACCTTGGGGGCTTTGCCCCCAATACCCCCAGCAGGAGCTCAGCCCCTGCACCCGA
>CALFPN010000132.1 GCA_937919015.1 uncultured Clostridia bacterium | reverse complement strand
AGATACGCAATCTCTTCAGACATCGCGCCGATGATGCCGATCGTTTTCATTCTCGTTTCATCTCCCGTCTCTATTTTTCCCGGCTTTTCGGCAGAATGCACCATAAAAAGCCGTTTGTATTCTTCTCATACACAGTTCATTGTATCACATTTTCCCTTTCCACTGCAACCCCTCCCCCTTTTCTAACGAATTCTTAAGTTTTTATCCAATTCGTTGCAAAAAGCCGCCTTCTTCTGTATACTGGTATGGAAACTTTTTAAGGAGTGTCAAAAAATGAGAAAAAAACCTGTCATCGGTATTTCACCGAACTACTCTTACGACACAAAAACGTATTCTCTTCATGAAGATTATGTCCTTGCCATTGAAAAGGCCGGCGGTACCCCCATCGTACTGCTGCCCCATCAAGAACTGCCTGATTTTCTGGATGGTCTGCTGCTAACCGGCGGCGGCGATATCGATCCACTACTGTTTGGGGAAGAACCCCTCTACCAGAGCGGCGAGATCAACCCGCTCCGCGATGCTTACGAAATGCGTATCTGCCAGGAAGCATTGGAAAAAGACCTGCCCATGCTGGGCATCTGCCGCGGCATGCAGGTGATGAATATCGTCACCGGCGGCAAAATCTATCAGGATATCGGCATACAGGCAGGAACCACCCTGAAGCATATCCAGCAGGCACCCCGTTCCTACGGCACCCACAGCATCTTCGTGGAAGACAACACCTTGCTGACCGATCTTTGGGAAAACCGACGCACCATCGTCAATACCCTGCATCACCAGTCCTGCTCCGTTTTGGGCGAAGGCTTCGTGGCATCTGCCTGCAGTACAGATGGCCTCATTGAAGCCATTGAGCATAAAAACTGCTCCTTTGCCGTGGGTGTGCAGTGGCATCCCGAAGCCATGAAAACAGAAGAAATGGGTCTGCTGTTCACAGCATTTCTGAAAGCTGCCGCGGACCATAAAAACAGGAGGTACTAAAACATGGAAGTATTTAACAACTTTGTGGATGCAGCCAATGGAAACACCATTGCCGAAGATCTGGGACTTGGGTTCCTTGCCAAATCCGCAGCCCTGAACGGTGCAATGAATTTAGGAATCAAAGCGTTGCAGGTGGTATTTACGCTTTTTATCTGCTGGCTGATGATTCGTCTTTCCAAAAAACTGGTAAACAAATTTCTGAATGCGCAGGTGCAGAGACAAAAACTGGCTATGTCCGAAAGAAAGGCCAGCACACTGAGCACAGTAATTGGCAGCATTCTAAAATATGTCATCTATTTCATCGGCCTGATGTCTGTATTGAAACAACTGGGGGTATCCCCGGAATCTCTGGTGGTCATCGCATCTGCCGGCTCTGTTGCCATTGGTCTGGGTGCCCAGAGCATCGCAGGGGATATGATGGAAGGCTTCTTCATCCTCTTCGAAGACCACTATGCAGTCGGTGATGTGGTAACCATCCAAGGCATCACAGGCACCGTGGAAAGTGTGACCCTGCGTTCCACAAAACTGCGCGACGCCATGGGCGCGGTGCATATCATCCCCAACGGCTCCATCGGCACAGTAACAAACAACTGCCGTGAATTCATCAACGCAGCTGTTACTGTGGGCATTGCTTACGGCGAAAGCATCGACCGTGCCATTGCTGTACTGCAGGACGAAATGGCAAAAACAACAGACATCACAGATATTCTGGAAACACCCGTTGTAGCCGGTGTGGTTGGTCTGGATGATTCCGCAGTGACATTGAAAGTGGTTGCAAAATGTAAGGTAAAAACAGCTCTGGGTGTGGAAGCGGAACTGCGCCGCCGAATCAAAAACAGATTCGACAACGAAGGCATCGAAATCCCCTTCCCCCAGCAGGTTGTACATCTGGTAAAGGAGGCTTAAACCATGGATTTTTCTGTCGGCGATATCGTACAGATGAAAAAAAGCCACCCCTGCGGTTCTGCCCAGTGGGAAATTTTACGAACCGGCATCGATTTTCGGATCAAATGCTGCGGCTGCGGGCACATGGTCATGCTGCCCCGTGTAAAGTTTGAGAAAAATGTAAAAAAAATTATTCCAAGAGAAGAAAATTAAAAAAGAGCCTTTCGGCTCTTTGAACCGAACCAGTAAAATCGGACAATAGTAAAAAGAGACCTCTTATTGTAG
>CALFPN010000131.1 GCA_937919015.1 uncultured Clostridia bacterium | reverse complement strand
GGTTTTTACGTTTTCTTCGGAAATATGTCTGGAGGGAATGATGCATGCGGAGTCACCGGAATGTACTCCTGCCAGCTCAATATGTTCCATAACCGCGGGAACAAAGGCGTGGGTGCCGTCACTGATGGCATCTGCCTCACATTCCATGGCGTGATTCAGGAAACGATCGATGAGGATAGGTCTGTCAGGCGTTACGCCAACAGCGGCATTCATGTATTTGGTCAGATTTTCGGGGTCATAGACCACTTCCATGCCACGGCCGCCCAGAACATAAGAAGGGCGTACCATAACGGGATAACCGATTTTTTCTGCGATGGACAGTGCATCCTCTACTGTAACGGCCATGCCGGATTCAGGCATGGGAATCTCCAGTTTATCCATCATGGCACGGAACAGGTCTCTGTCCTCTGCCAGATCGATGACTGCGGGAGGGGTCCCCAGAATTTTTACGCCGCTCTTTTCCAGATCTGCTGCCAGATTCAAAGGCGTTTGACCGCCAAACTGAGCGATAACGCCAACGGGTTTTTCCTTCTTATAAATACTCAGAACATCTTCCAATGTGAGGGGTTCGAAATAAAGTTTGTCGGAAGTATCGTAGTCGGTGGAAACGGTTTCGGGATTGCAGTTGACGATGATCGTTTCAAAGCCAAGCTCCTTCAGAGCCAGAGAAGCATGTACACAGCAGTAGTCGAATTCGATCCCCTGCCCGATACGGTTGGGGCCGCCGCCTAAAATCATGACTTTGGGTTTGTCGGAAGTAATGGGGTTTTTATCTTCCGCATTATAGGTGGAATAGTAGTAAGCCTTATCTTGTGTGCCGCTGACATGTACGGGCTCCCAGGCTTCTTCCAGACCCAGCTCCATGCGTTTGTTTTTGATGTCCTCTTCTTTGATATGCAGGATCTGACTCAGATATTTGTCGGAAAAGCCGTTTTTCTTGGCGGAGATCAGCACATCATCGGCAGGCATTTTGCCTTGGTTGGCCAGCAGAGCTTCTTCTTCCTGCACCAGCTCCTGCATCTGTTCGATGAACCAGTGCTTTACTTTTGTCAGTGCATGGATTTCATCCACGGTGGCACCCTTACGCAGGGCTTCATACATGATGAAATGGCGTTCACTGGAAGGCGTTACCAGCATACGCAGCAGTTCATCCTTTGTTTTGCTGTCAAAATCCTTGGCGTGACCCAAACCGTAACGGCCTGTTTCCAAAGAACGGATGGCTTTCTGGAAGGCTTCCTTATAGGTTTTACCGATACTCATGACCTCGCCCACGGCGCGCATCTGTGTACCCAGCTTATCTTCCACTCCTTTGAATTTTTCAAAGGCCCAGCGGGCGAATTTGATTACGACATAATCACCGTCGGGAACATATTTGTCCAGTGTACCGTATTTGCCGCAGGGGATATCTTTCAGTGTCATACCTGTTGCCAGCATGGCGGAAACCAGCGCGATGGGGAAGCCTGTCGCTTTGGAAGCCAGTGCGGAGGAGCGGGATGTTCTGGGATTGATTTCAATAACGATATCTCTGTCTGTTTTGGGATCATGAGCCCCCTGCACGTTGGTGCCGCCGATGACCTCAACGGACTCGATGGTGTGGTCATCGTTCAGCACGATGTTGGTCTGCCTGGAACAGGTGCCCACATTGGGGAAGCTGAAAGATTTGCTCATGGAAAACATCCTCTCCGGAGAAACGGAAGATCCGTCCTTCTCCGAAGATAACGCCGTTCTGAAGGAAGCTCTCCAGGCGATCATGGATACCCCCATTTCTCCGGAACTGCTGCCGCCCGACGAAAACGGTCAGATCGCACAGAAAACCGAAGAAAAGGTCGGCCCCTACATCCTCCACGACTTCTTCATCTACCACACCATTCGCTACG
>CALFPN010000130.1 GCA_937919015.1 uncultured Clostridia bacterium | reverse complement strand
CGTACACCGGGTTGACGTCCAGATAATGGACCTTCTGTCCGTCGGCAAAGGCCGAGATGGATTCGTTGAGCCGGTTGATCCGGTCATTGTTGTAGGTTTTGTCGCTGTCGGATTTCTTCTTGGTCACGTGCAGGTTGGCCTGAATATATACATAGGCCTCGGGCTGCAGTTCCTGCAGGCGGGCTACCACCGTACCGTAGGTCTCGGCGGTACGATCCAGATTATAACCCAGTTCGTTGATGCCCAGCATCACATAGATCTTGCCGCAATCCATGGCTGCCAGCGCATCCAGCAGCGGCATGGTCCCCTGCTGCGTCTCTACGGCCTTTGTGAATACAGATTCCACGGTTGCGCCCGTGAAAAACAAAAAGGTTCCGTGAGTCATGCCGCCATACAGGCGCAGTCCGTCGGTTCTGGAGTCTCCCAGAAACACAACATCATCGAAATATGTATCCTCTACCGGAGCACTTTCCGGCACCGGACCTTCCCATAGCGGTTCTTCCACTACCTCTGTTTCCGGCACTGATTCCGCTTCGGCAGTTCTGGGTTCCGGTACTGTTTCCGGTGCCTGTGACTCTGCCGGAGAATCCGCTGCCACGCTCTGCGGCCCGCTCACAGGCAGAATCACCACCAAGGCCAGCAGCACCATCAGGACTCCCAACAGGTGCAGTTTATTCGATTGTTTGCGATTTTTCTCTGTCACCTGGGATCCTTTCTCCGGCCAATTGTGTATTACTTCATATTGATATTATAGGGGGCGCCGCCGAAAAAAGTCGAAACAATTTATGAAAAAATTGGTTTCAAATCGGTATCAGTTTTCCCGCAGGCTCTCCGGATAGTTTCCTGCCTCGTGAAGCAGTTTCAGTTCCTTGGCCACAACGATCCGGTCCTCCTGATAAGTCATGCCAAACCACTTGTCATGAGACTGCAGCACAGAAACCTCCAGCGCTCCCTGCTTCATCTCATAGTCTACCATAACAGGCAGCAAGCACTCCGCTTTCAGATCCTCGCCTGCCAGTTCCCGCAGGAAGTAATCGAAGTACTCCTTGAGAACCGGGAAAATCGAAGGCATGAAGCCCCAGAAGTTCATGGAAACCACACTCTCAGGATCCAGCTCACGGTCCCGTTCCAGATCCTTCAAAGAACCATCCGCATAGAGCTGGATCTTCTTTGTCTCGTGCACGGCACAGAGCTTGTCTCCCTCCACAGAACAGACACCGCGGGAAACAGTGCCGTGCAGGCTGGCCGTGTTCTTCAGCAGATAACCCACCATCGTGGCTTTACCTTCAGCAGGCAGCTCCAGCAGGGCGCCATAGATCGTCTTATAGGCGTCCAGACCGTAATAATCATCCGCATTGATGACGCAGAACGGTTCCTTCACGGCATCCGCTGCGCACAGCAAGGCATGAACCGTGCCAAACGGCTTTGTACGGCCCTCGGGGATCCGGTAAAAATCCGGAACAGAGGAAAAGTCCTGAAACACATACTCCACTTCCACAGGCTCTCCAGCCGGCGTGGACATCTCTCTCAGGTAATCACCGCACAGGCGGTCCATCAGGTCTGCCATATCCGGCTTGATGATGAACACCACTTTATTGAAACCGGCCTTCAGCGCATCGTAGATGCCGTACTCCATCAGGATCTCATTGTGGGGGCCGATGCCGTCGATCTGTTTGCTTCCACCATAACGTGAGCCAAGTCCGGCCGCCATGATGACCAAGGATACTTTCATGTCAGTTCTCCTGTTTTTTGCGAATACGCATAATATGTCATATTATCATTTATGTTATATGATTCTGTCGTTTTTTGCAACAGCTCTTGACATTTTTTCGCAACTCATTATAATACGAAAATGATTCTCATTTTCATTTTCGAGAGGTATCTCTATGGTATACACCACGAAACAACAGCAGGCTGTTCTGCGCTGTCTGGAACAGCGTCCTGACGAGGCTCTTACCGCTACAGATCTGGCTGCTGACCTGCGTGAAGCCGGCCATCCGGTCGGCATGGCTACGATTTACCGTCAGCTGGAAAAACTGGAGCAGGACGAGGTCGCTGCCAAGGAACAGATGGCGGACAGTATGGCAAAAAGCAATGCCGAAAAGGAAGAGGCTCTTTCTCTGAGAGAAAAAGCAGAGGAATTGGATGCCCTTTTGCAGCGGCAGAATGACGAGATGACAGAGCTGCGGGCAGAAATGGAAAAGACCGAAGGGGAAATTCGCCTGCGGGAGGAACAGCAAGCCAATGATGCGGCAAATATCAGCCGTATTCGGGAAGAAATAGCGGAAAAATCCCGCAAGCAGCAGGAAAACGCAGCCGAGCAATCTACTTGTGAGAGCAAAAGAAATGCCCTGAAGCTGGAAATGGATCGTCAGCAGAATGTATTGGACGCACTGGAAGAAAGCTATGCATCCCTGAGCACAGCCCTGACACAGGATGAAAGCAAGGCGGAATCTTTTAAAGATGAGATCTTTGAACAGATCCGGATCGGCACGGAAGCCAAGGGTGAGATTTCCAAGCGCGAAGCCATGAAGGGGCAGTTCCTTGCCAGAAAAGAACAGCTGCTGACGGAAAAGGAATATACCGAAAGCAGACTGCATCAGTTTACCGTGCATCTGCAGGCGTTGGAAAAACAGGAAAACGATCGCAGAGAGCATATCCGTTATCTGGAACAGGAGCTGGATGCGCTGGAGCATGACAGAGGTCACGCGGTGGAACAGAAACAGCGGGCGGAAACCAGCCTTTCCCGTCAGGAAAAGCGTATTTCCGAGACCCGTTCCCGTTTGTCTCTCCTGATGGAAATGGAAAAAGAGCATGAAGGCTTTTATAACAGTGTAAAAAGTCTGCTGAATTTGCAGGATGCAGCAGAAAGAGGGATCTGTGGTGCAGTCGGTCAGCTTTTGAAGGTGGAAGAAGAATATGAAACGGCCATTGAAGCGGCATTGGGCGGCGCGCTGCAGAACGTTGTCACAGAAACGGAGGAAGACGCCAAGGAGGCCATCCAATATCTGAAACGGAATAACCTTGGCCGCGCAACCTTCCTGCCTGTCACAGCCATCAAGGGCAGACCTTTGGAAGGGAAAAATGCCATCATGGCAGAGATTGGCGTCATTGGCACAGCCTATGATCTGGTGACTTTTGATGAAAAATTCCGTCAGATTGCCCTGAACCTTCTGGGACGGATCATTGTGGTGGAAAATCTGGATAAAGCGGTACAGCTGGCGAAAAAATATCGCCATCAGTATAAGCTGGTCACTTTGGAGGGGGATATCCTGAACCCCGGCGGCTCCATGACCGGCGGTTCTGCCCAGAAAAAGGCCCTGCATGTATTCGGCAGAAGCAGAGAGATCCGCAATCTGCGGGAAGCATTGCAGGCGGCAACGGATGAAGCATCTATGCTGCGGGAAAGACTGCTTTTGGCCAATGATGATCTGCAGGAGATTGAAGCGGAAACCGTTGATAAAAAAATGGAGCTGCAGAAGGTTATGGTCACCTTAAGCGGCGGCAGCGGCGAAAAGGAAAAGACCCTTGCAGACAGGAAAGAAGCAGAAGAAAAACTTTCTTTGCTAAAATTGGAGGAAACACAGCTGACAGAACAGCTGGATGCTGCAGAGGGGGAAATCCAAAGATTCCGCAAAGCGGAAGCGGATTCCCAGAAGGCCATGCAGTTTGCCAGTGAGCAGCTGGAAGCCTTCCAGAGCAGCCTGAGCGGCGAAAAGGAAGAACGGGATGCCTTGATGACGGAGATCACCCAGAAGAAAATCGACCTTTCCTCCGCGGGACAAAGTGTTTACAGCATGGAGGAAACCCTGTTGCGGCTGAAGGAAGAAGCAGCAGAACTGGAAAAAGAACAGAAAAAAGCAGCCGAGCAGGCAGCCTTCTATGAAAAGAATACCGATTTGAGACAGGAACAGCAGGAAGACCTGAAACAGAAAGCGGAGGCCCTTTCCAAACAGGCAGAAGCCCTGCAGAACAGCCTGAACGAAACGGCGGCAGAAAAGACCCGGACCACAGAAGCAGCGGCAAAAGCGGAAGAAGCAGCAGCCGAATGGAAAGAAACGGCAGGCAAGTTGGAAAATGAACGCTTCCGTATTTCTGCAAAAAAGGAAAAGCTGGAGGAAGAAAAACAGCGGATCACGACCCAGATGTGGGAGGAATACGAAATGACCCTCCGCATGGCCCAGGAATATATGTCCCACATACCTGAGGATATGGAAAAACGCCCCGTAAGGGAATGGAAAAACAGGATTCGTGATTTGGGTAATGTCAATGTCGGAGCCATTGAACAGTATCAGGAAGTGAAGGAACGCTATGAATTCCTGTCCGCCCAGAGAGAAGATATTCTGGCGGCGGAGGAAAAACTGCGCCAGATCATCGAGGAACTGTCCCAGTTGATGGAAAAACAGTTCAGAGAACAGTTTAAGGTCATTTCCGAAAACTTCTCTCAGGTGTTCCGGGAAATGTTCGGCGGCGGCAAGGCCTATCTGAAACTGACGGATGCGGAACATGTGCTGGAATCTCCCATTGAGATCGTGGCACAGCCTCCCGGTAAGAACCTGCAGAACATGCAGCTCTTATCCGGCGGCGAGAGGGCATTGACGGCTATTGCCATCCTGTTCTCCATCCTGAAGATGAAACCTTCTCCCTTCTGTATTCTGGACGAAATTGAGGCGGCACTGGATGATGCCAACGTCAGCCGCTATGCTCGTTATCTGAAGCAGTTTGCGGAGGAGACACAGTTTATCGTCATCACCCACAGAAAGGGCACCATGGAGCATGCAGATGTGCTCTATGGCGTAACGATGCAGGAAAAAGGGATTTCTAAATTGATCTCTGTGAGCTTTTCTGAAGCGGAACAGAGTATCACAGCATAAGTTTTAAAAAGGAGATTGAAAAAATGGGATTATTTGATTTTTTCAAAAAGAAACCAACAGAAGAAACACCCGTGGAAGAACAGCGGGAAGGCGTTGTGGAAATTGATGGTGTGGAAGTGGAAACCGATGTGGAAACAGAAGAATTTTCCGCAGAAGAACTGGAAGCAGAATCCGAGATCGAAATCGAATTTGTGGATGAAGACGGAGAAGAACTGCTGACAGCGGAAAACGAGGACGAAGCGGAAGCCGTTCTGGAGGAACTGACAGACATGGCAGGCGAAATTCTGGCAGAAAAACCTCTGGCGGAAGATGAAGTCATCGTTTCTCTGGAAGACGGGGCAGTTTTCACAGCGGATAATGACGAAGATGCACTGGCATTTCTGGATGCGCTGGCAGAAGAAGTGGCGGAAGAACTGACAGAGGAACAGGAAGAGGAAGAAACACCTGCGGAAGAAGTAACGGAAGAAGCAGCACCTGCAGAAGAAGCACAGGAAGAAGAAAAACCTGCAAAAATTGGTTTTTTTGCAAAACTGAAAGCAGGTCTGGATAAGACCAGAAAGAATATTCTGGGCGGTGTAGACGGTGTTCTGGGTGCCTTCACAAAAATCGATGAAGACTTGTTTGAAGAATTGGAAGAAGCTCTCATTATGGCCGATCTGGGCGTACAGACCACCATGGATATCGTGGAAAACCTGCGCAAACGCGTAAAAAGGGAGCATGCCACAGAACCTTCTGTCATTAAAGATATGCTGATTGATGAAATCACAGCCATTCTGGAGGAAGGCGCAGAGGAAGAAGAAAGCCTGCCTTCTCCTTCCGTGCTGCTGGTCATTGGTGTAAACGGTGTCGGTAAAACAACAACCATCGGTAAACTGGCCCATAACTATAAGGAAGAAGGGAAATCCGTCATGCTGGCGGCGGCGGATACCTTCCGTGCGGCAGCCATCGACCAGCTGGAGATCTGGGGCGAAAGAAACAATGTGCCTGTTATCAAGCAGGCGGAAAATTCCGACCCCGCGGCCGTTGTGTTCGATGCAGTCCATGAAGCAAGAAAACAGAACGCAGACCTTCTGATCTGCGACACGGCAGGTCGTCTGCATAACAAGAAAAATCTAATGGAAGAACTGAAAAAGATCGCCCGCGTCATCGAAAGAGAATATCCCGCTGCCCATAAGGAAGTCTATCTGGTACTGGATGCAACCACAGGCCAGAATGCCCTGCAGCAGGCGAAATTGTTCAAAGAAGTAGCCGATATCACAGGTATTGTTCTGACAAAACTGGACGGCACAGCCAAGGGTGGTATCGTGGTTGCCATCAAAAGTGAATTACAGATTCCCGTCCGTTATATCGGCGTGGGTGAAGGCATCCATGACCTGCAGAAATTCGATGCGGCGGAATTTGCCGGTGCATTGTTTGGCAAGGAGGCGTAAAAAATGTCCGAAGAAAGCAAAAGCTCCGTATACGAATACGGTGAACTGGAAGAAAGAACAGAGCGCAGACCTGCAGCGGTTACGCCCTACGAACAGGAAATCTGTCAGCACATGGAAGCCCTGTTTCCGAAAAGAGAAACAAGGGTATACCGCGAGATTGATTCTGAATTCCTGAGTGTGAGTGTTTTTGTCATGAAAGCACCCACAAAAAAGGATTTCCACGTTATTTATACCACAGGTATGAGTGCCATGCCCATGCATCTGCCTCAGGAATTCCTGCCCCAGTATAAAGATCTGGAACGGGCAGAACTGCTGCTGTTCCTGCCTGCGGAATGGGATATCCTGACGGGGTATGAAACAGATAAGGACGTTCCCGACCACCTCTGGTGGCCTGTGAAACTGACAAAATATCTGGCTCGTTTCCCCCATGAATTCAAAACATGGCTGGGCTGGGGCCACACTTTGCCCAACTCTGCGGATTTTGTGCCCTATGATGACAGCACAAAACTCTGCGGCGCTATGCTGGGGGCTTTGCAGGAAAATATCAGCATGTTCCGCACGGAAGACGGTACACAGATCAATATGTATTGTGTGATTCCTCTGTATAAAGAGGAAATGGAATATCAGAAGGAAGCGGGCACAGAAGCTTTGCTGCAGAAATTGGCGGCACTGAATGGCTTCGGGATGATCGTATTTCCGGACAGACCCAATGTTTGCAAAACGGAATAAAAATCATATTTCGGGGAGAGTGTGAAAACACTTTCTCCGAATTTTTTTGCAAGAAAATAAGAAACCATAGAACCTTAGACATCTTTTTTCTCTCTTATAGGCAGATGTACATCAAAAAAGAAAGGAGGCCTGCCCATGGAAGAAGTATTGGTCAGACGCCTGCAGACAGGGGATGAAGGGGCCTTTGATGAACTGTTTGCCATCTATCAGAAGCAGGCCGTGCGCACCGCTGCCCTGATTACCGGAGATGCAGCTCTGGCGGAGGATGTGGCCCAGGAAGCCTTTGTGCTTTGTCTTTTGCATATCAAAGAGCTGCGGGAGCCCTCCCGCTTCCGCCCGTGGTTTTTTCGTACCCTGACCCGCTGCGCGTGGAAAGGGATGGGGGAGAAACTGCCTGCTGTAGATTGGAGTGAAGCCTTGGAACAGGTGCTGCCCGCGGCAGAGGATACCTATCCCAGTGAAACCGAAGCTGCCTATGAAACGCTCTATCAGGCACTGGAAGGGCTGGGCAGAAAACAGCGCACCACTGTGATCCTCTATTATTTCAATGACCTTTCCATCAAAGAAATCGCTCAGGCTACAGGCGCATTGGAGGGCACAGTGAAAACAAGGCTTTTTGCGGCCAGAAGGCGGCTGAAACGGGCTTTGGAGGCGGAACGGCAGAAGGGGGAAGTGATTTATGAAAGATTTTGATATGTTGATACGGCAGGCCTTGGCGGAAAAGGTACGGGACGTGGAACCTTCCGATGACCTGCTGAAAAAGATCCGAACAGAAGCGGATGAGAGAAGAAAGGAGAATGGTTTAATGAAATATAACATGAAAAAAATGGCGGCAGCAGCGGCGGTAATCTGTGCATTAAGTGTGACCTGTTATGCGGCAGGTCAGTTGGGCAGCGTGGTATCCAGCAGCTCACCCGACATCGGAACTTTTGCAGGACTGGAAAAAGCGGAGAAAAAACTTGGATTCGATGCAAAATTTGTGGAAACC
The DNA here is from genome assembly GCA_937919015.1 of uncultured Clostridia bacterium. Classification (GTDB taxonomy): domain Bacteria; phylum Bacillota; class Clostridia; order Lachnospirales; family Anaerotignaceae; genus Anaerotignum_A. The sequence goes on along the minus strand of CALFPN010000130.1, from coordinate 14,596 downwards.
TTTGAAAATGGTATGACTTTCCAGCGGGGCGGCACGGGTGAAACCCAGGGACAGGATGAAGACGGCAACCCTGTTGGGAAAAAATATAAAACCCTGACGGTTTCCTACGCAGATCAAGAAGGCAATGAAGTGACGCTGCTGATTGATGGCGGCAGCCCTTATGCCGATGCCGGTGTGGAAACGACCAAGGGTTACAGTAAAGATACCTTCCTGTTTCTGCCCAATGAAGATGCCCTGACAGAGGAATACAAGGCCATGGAGGATGCAGGGGAGATTTATATTTCCTACGGCACAGCGGAAGAAGAATGGAACGTGATGGAAAACTATAGCTGGGAAGAAGATGGCGTGTATTATTCTCTGACTGCTGCGGATTGCGGCTTGGGCGAAGAGGAACTGGCGGCTATGGCAGCGGAAATTATGGCGGAATAAGGATGACAAAGAAAGGCAGCTGCGGCTGTCTTTTTTTGTCGGCGTTTTTTTTGTTTTCGTTCTGCAAAAGCGACAGGTTTCGCCGTTCCGTCGTCCTATAATCAAGGGTATGGAGGAATTTTATGGAACCAATGATTTACATAGATGTGGTTTTTCTGGTTTCCTGGGGGATGGATACCTTTCTGCTCTGGGCGGCGGGGCGTATTTCCGGCTTTTCTGCGAAAAAATGGCGTGTAGCTTTGGGAGGATTTTTGGGAGCACTGCTCTATTGCCTGTGGCTTTGCTTTTTTCGGAAAAACGGAGGTTTTCTGCTGTCTTTGCTGCTGTTGTGGAGTGGTTTGCTGACTGTCTATTATCCGAAACAAGGGCGGAACTGGCTGCGGTTATGGGGCTCTGCCCTTGGGGTATCCTTCCTGATGGGCGGTGGCATCCAGATGCTTTTTACCATGACACAGGCCCAGCGGATGCTTGGGCGGGGGATGGTCGTCCCAAAGGCATATCCCTGGTGGCTGCTGCCGTGGTCCGTGGGGATGGCCTATGTTTTTTTGAAGCTGGCAGCCAAATGGCTGCAGACCCATATCATCAGAAGAAGGGAATATTGCACGGCGGCCATCCTCTGGCGGGGAAAAGGCGTGGAAGGGCGGATGCTCATCGATACGGGCAATGGCCTGCAGGAGAAGGGACGCGGCGTTGCGGTGGTACAGCTTTCGGCAATATTGCCGCTGTTTTCCAAAGAGGAACAGATACGGCTCATTTCCGGAAATATGTCGGGGTTGGAATGGCTGTCCTTTACCAGTTTGGGTAATCCTGACGGACGGCTCTGGGGCATCCGTGGAGAAAAACTGATCCTGTCTTTTGGAGAAAAGAAAATCGTACATAACAATATTTTTGTCGGCATCAACATGGAAGAATTTACAGGGGCATACGAAGGGCTTGTGCCGCCTTGTTTACTGGAGGAGGAATGAAGATGAGGGAATGGAAATATCTGCTGTTTCTGGCAAAATACCATGCAGAACGGCTGCTGAAAAAGCTTTTGAAAAGGGGAGAGGGTGTCTTTTATATTGGCGGCAGTGATGTATTTCCGCCACCCCTGAAGCCGGAGGAGGAAGCGGTTCTTTTGGAGCAGCTGGGCGGTGAGAACGATATGACGGTCAAATCTGTCCTCATCGAACGGAACCTGCGGCTGGTGGTCTATATCGCGCGGAAGTTTGAAAATACGGGCATCAATGTGGAAGACCTGATTTCTATTGGTACCATTGGGCTCATCAAGGCCATCAATACCTTTAAAATAGACAAAAAAATCAAACTGGCTACCTATGCCTCCCGATGTATCGAAAATGAGATACTAATGTACCTGAGAAGGAATAATAAGACAAAATCGGAAGTTTCCATCGATGAGCCGCTGAATGTGGACTGGGAAGGAAACGAACTGCTCCTTTCCGATATCCTTGGTACGGAAAGCGATCTCATCACCAAAGGCATTGAAGAAGAAGTGGACAGGGAACTGCTGAACAATGCCATGGAAAAACTCAGCGGCAGAGAACGAAAAATTGTGGAGATGCGGTTTGGTATTTTGCCGGAAACAGAAGAAAAAACGCAGAAGGAGGTGGCAGATATTTTGGGGATCTCCCAGTCTTATATTTCCAGACTGGAAAAGAAGATCATGGGCAGATTGAAAAAAGAAATAAGTAAACTGATGTGATATGTAAGAGCCTCTGAAAAGAGGCTTTTTTAATTGTCAGCATAATGCATGGGTTCAAAATCCGTATTCTTCATTTTGCCAAAGCCATTATCAATGAACTGCTGGGCACCGCTGCGCCCGCTTTTTTGGATGATGCGGGTGCTTTCCCGGATCGGCTGGCTGTTTTGCACGGCGTTTTGGTTTTCTGTGACAGGCATGGGAAACACTCCTTTCCTTTTTCTTTATCATGGAAAAAAGGAGGGGGTTTTATGCGTCAAATGGCGAGATTTGTTTCGTATATTTCCCGCTGCAAAAGGAAAAGGTAATAGGGAATCTTTGAACGAACGGAGTGAGAGGATGGCTTATTACGGCAAGGTGGAGATCAGCGGTGTCAATACGGCGAATCTGCCCGTCCTGACGGGAACAGAGGCAAAGGCACTTTTCATAAAATGCAGGGAAGGGGACGAGGCAGCAAGGCAGCAGCTCATCGAAGGGAATCTGCGACTGGTGCTGAGTATCATCAAGCGGTTTGAAAACCGCAATGAAAATATGGATGACCTGTTCCAGATTGGTGTGGTGGGGCTCATCAAGGCCATTGATAATTTTGATATCACCATGGATGTGATGCCTTCTACCTATTTTTGCCCCATGATTATCGGAGAAATCCGTCGATATCTCAGGGACAACAATACCATTCGGGTTTCCCGTTCTTTGCGGGATACGGCCTATAAAGCCCTACAGGTGAAGGAACGGTTGATGGCGGAGACGGAAAAAGAGCCAAGTATGGAAGAAATTGCAAAAGAAATGGGACTGAGCAGAGAAAATATCGTGATGGCTATGGATGCCATACAGGATCCCGTGTCTCTGTTTGAGCCCATTTACCATGACGGCGGGGATACGTTATTCGTGATGGATCAGGTCAGCGATGAGAAAAACGGGGACAGGCTCTGGCTGGAAAATCTTTCTTTGAATGAAGCCATGCAGCATCTGTCCGAAAGGGAAAAAAAGATTGTGAATCTGCGCTTTTTTGAAGGAAAGACACAGACGGAAGTCAGCGCAGAAATCGGCATCAGTCAGGCACAGGTGTCCCGGCTGGAAAAATCAGCACTGCAGCACATGCGGAAATATGTGTAGAAAGCCCTGTCAAGCGGTGCGAAGCACACAACGCTTGTCTTGCTAAAAATGGTGGACAATTATCCCCTGATAGGATAAAATATAAGAGAAAATGGGGTGGTTTTTGGATTTTTATATTCATCCCGAAAAGGAATGGGATTTTATCTATCAGGAGGAATTTATCATGAGAATTTTTGCAGAAGATACAGCGGCTCTGATTATCGATTTTCAGGAAAAACTGGTGCCCGCTATTGCAAATAATGAAGAGATCGTAGCAAAAGCAGCAACTTTCGTGGCTGGTCTGAAGGAACTGGGCGTTCCTATGGCAGTGACACAGCAGTATACAAAAGGTCTGGGTGACACAGTTCCTACGATCAAAGCAGCTCTGGGGGAATTTGAACCCATGGAAAAAATGTCCTTTTCTGCAATGGGCTGTGATACTTTTGTGGAATGGGTAAAAGCGCAGGGGAAAAAGACAATTCTGGTTTGCGGCGTGGAAGCTCATATCTGCGTACTGCAGAGCATCATCGATTTGGTGCGGGAAGGCTACCGTGTATTCATCGTGGCTGACTGTGTAGGCTCCAGAATGGTTTACAACAAAGACTATGCCATTCAGAGAGCGGTACAGGAAGGCGCATTTGTGACAACATGCGAAGGTGCGCTGTATGAAATGGTACAGGGTGCAGGCACGCCTCATTTCAAAGCAATTTCCAAGATCACAAAATAAGAATGACCTTACAGAGGCCTCAATTCCCAAGAATTGGGGCTTCTTCTTTCAGGAGGGATGATGGTAAATGAAAATCAAGGAGCATTTTCAGACAATTACATATCATAGAAAACTGGTGCGGGAGGGCTGTTTTAAAGTGGGTCTTTACTGGCAGGGTCTGACCCATGACCTTTCCAAATTCAGCCCTACAGAATTCCTGGTGGGGATAAAATATTTTCAGGGGGATAGAAGTCCCAACAATGCGGAAAAGGAAGCAAAGGGCTACTCCTCTTCCTGGCTCCATCATAAAGGCAGAAACAAACACCATTTTGAATACTGGATGGACTATACCATGCCCGGCACTTCCGATCAGCTACTGATCGGCATGAAGATGCCCGTGCGCTATGTGGTGGAAATGTTCATGGATCGTATTGCAGCCTGTAAGGTGTATCAGAAGGATGCGTATACGGATGCCAGTCCCTTGGAATATCACGAGAGAAGCAAGCGCGTAAAAGAGGTCATGCATCCCGAAACCATTGCATTGATCGAGAAACTGATGAAAATGCTGGCAGAGGAAGGGGAAGAGAAAACCTTTGCCTATACGAAAAAAATCGTAAAAAAGGACAGGATGGAACGGCTGAAAAGCGGTCCCAGACTGATCAGAGAACTCTTTGGGAAATGATTCCCGGAACGAGGTGAAAGAACATGAGTAAAGGAAAAGTAATCGTTGGCATGTCGGGTGGTGTGGACAGCACCGTGGCGGCTTATCTCTTGAAGGAACAGGGCTATGATGTCATTGGTGTGACCATGGAAATGTGGCCCGGAGAAGGCAGCCAGAAGGCCATCGAGGATGCATCCCGTGTGGCAAAAGCCATTGGCATCCCCTTCGAGGTGCTGGATTTTCAAAAGGAATTCAGAGCATGTGTGGTCAACGATTTTATGGAACAGTATCAAAAGGGTCTGACGCCCAATCCCTGCATCGTCTGCAATCGGCTGGTAAAGGGGCAGGCACTCTTGGACAAAGCCCATGAAATGGGGGCGGAGCATATTGCCACAGGCCATTATGCCCGCATTGAAAAACACCCGAAAACAGGCAGATATGCGGTCAGAAATTCCGCTACGGCGGTGAAAGACCAGACCTATGCCTTATACAGACTGACGCAGGAACAGCTGCAGGCAATGCTTTTGCCGATTGGTGAATATTCCAAAGAGGAAGTTCGTCAGATTGCGGAAAAAATCGACGGTTTTGTAGCAAAAAAAGGAGACAGTCAGGACATCTGTTTCATTCCTGATGGCGATTATGCGGCCTTTATCGAAAGAGAAGGCGGTTACAAAGGCAAACCCGGTGATTTTGTGGATATGAATGGCAAGGTGGTAGGCAAGCATAAAGGGCTCATCCATTATACCGTTGGACAGAGAAAAGGTCTTGGTCTGTCTTTAGGCAAGCCTGTATTCGTTTACGGTGTAGACCCTGAAAAAAATCAGGTGCGTCTGTGTGACAATCAGGAACTGTTTCAGACCAAACTGTACGCAGGGAATCTTGCTCACATGGCTTATGAAAAATTTGAGGACGGCATGCGTTTTCAAGCGAAGATTCGTTATGCCCATAAGGCGGCATGGTGTACCGTAAAAATGGTGGGAGAGGACATTTTGGAGGTTACTTTTGACGAACCCCAGAGAGCCATCACCCCTGGACAGTCCCTTGTTTTGTATGATGGGGAATATGTTGCCGGCGGCGGTTTTGTTCTGCCGGAAAATGCTGTTGAAAAACAAGTAAAGAAAAGCGTGGAATAACAGCGGAGAGAACTCAAAGACCGTTGGTCTTTCGGTCATTTTGCTTCGCAAAGGAAATGGGAAAAAGAACCCCTTGGAAATGGATTTCCGGGGGTTCTTTTCCATTTCTTTTTTCTCTGCTTTTCATGGATTTAACATGGATTTTACATTTCTCGGGCAGTATGACAAGAGGAATCGAAAAATCATAATTTCATTCTGTGAAAACGGTGGAATTTGCCAAAAGCTGGCGATTTTTCGTTGCGGGTGTGTTTTATTTATGGTATCATTATCAGCGGTGCGAATGGATTTTACACACATTTTCAGAAAAGTTAATATTTCGGTAAAAAAGAAAAAATAAGTAAAGAAAAGGTTAAATTGGAGGAAAAGTATGAGTTCTATGGTAATCCCTTTTATCGGCGGCCTTGCAATGTTCATTTATGGTATGAACATCATGGCAGATGGTCTGCAGAATGCAGCCGGCTCTAAAATGAAAAAGATCCTTGAGGTGCTGACACAGAACAAACTGATGGGTATTCTGCTGGGTGCATTGGTTACTGCCATTATCCAGAGTTCTTCTGCAACAACGGTAATGGTTGTCGGTTTTGTAAATGCAGGTTTAATGAATCTGACCCAGGCAATCAGTGTGATCATGGGTGCCAACATTGGTACAACGATCACCGGCTGGTTGGTATCCTCTGCAGAATGGGCAAAATTCTTGAGCCCCTCTACACTGGCTCCCATCGCCGTTATGGTCGGTGTGATCATTACATTGGTTGGGAAAAAAGCAAAAAGTAAAGACATTGCTGCGATCGTTATTGGTTTCGGTATCCTGTTTATCGGTATGAATACCATGTCTGATGCAGTAAAACCGCTGAGAGAATCCGAAGTGTTCCGTACAGTATTTATTTCTCTGGGGGCAAATCCTTTTCTGGGTATTCTGGCCGGTGCCGGTGTAACAGCGGTCATCCAGAGTTCCTCTGCTTCTCAGGGTATCCTGCTGTCTTTGGCAGCTGCGGGTTTGGTTCCCACAAAGGCCGCGGTATTTATCATTATGGGTCAGAATATCGGTACTTGCGTAACAGCAATTCTTTCTTCCGTTGGCGCAAGCAAAAATGCAAAATGTGTAGGTACGATGCATTTGCTGTTTAATATTACAGGCTCTATCCTGTTCAGTGTAATCGCTTTGATCGTATTTGCAAAGGCAGATCCTTCCTTGGGTGAAGGGATCATCACAATGACACAGATTTCCGCAATCCATACAGCCTTCAATATTGGTACAACACTGGTACTGATTCCTTTGAGCAACCTGATTATCAAAATTGCCATGAAGGTAAACGGTATCCAGACAATAGAAGTGGAAGACGAAACACAGCTGGTACATCTGGACAGACGTATGATGTCCACACCTGCCGTTGCTGTAGCCGGTGCAAAACTGGAAACAATCCGACTGAGCCGCATTGCAAGAGAAAACCTGACAACGGCTCTGGAAACACTGGAAAACCACGATGGAGACAAAATTGCTGCAGTTAAGCAGAAAGAAGGCGTAATCAATAAGGTATGTGACAGCGTATCCGAATATCTGGTTGAGTTGTGTATGCACCATCTGAATGACAAAGATAATGAAACTGTTACAAGCCTGCTGAATACGATTAGTGATATTGAACGTATCGGTGACCACGCAGATAACATTGCGGAACTGGCGGATGAAATGAGAAATGAAGACGTTGCCTTCTCTGAAACGGCTATGAACGAATTGGCGGAAATGTCTAAAACAGCCGTTGCTTCTTATGATAATGCCATTAAAGCACTGGAAGTGGACGATGTAAGTTATGCAGTCAAAACTGCTTTCTTGGAACGACAGGTAGACAAACTGGAAAAAGACCTGCGTGCAGGACATATTTCCCGTCTGTCCAATGCGGAATGTACAGTGAATGCGGGTATCCATTTCCTGGATCTTTTGAGTAATCTGGAACGTGTTTCTGACCATGCGATGAATATTGCGCAGGTTGTTCTCAACGATCATAGAAAAGAAAAGAATTACCACGAAGAAAGCTTCCTGGATGAAGAACCAAAAATCTGATTCTTTATAAGCACCTCAGAAAAAGAGGTGCTTTTTTATTGTAAAAAAGAAGGAATTGTGCTATATTCTTAAAAATGAGAATTTGGGGGGAGAGATATGACAGCTTTGATGAAAATTCAGTCCTTCATACAGGCCTATGTGCAGGCCATTGCGTCTATTCTGGAGACAGATGTTACAGTTGTAGATAGCGAACTGGTCCGTGTGGCAGGTACAGGGGTCTATGCCGATGAGATTGGCAATACTATGACCCATGGCAATTTTTTCAATCAGATTCTGCAGTCCGGAGAAAATAATATTATTACAGATGTATTGATGGATGAAAATTGTCTGATGTGTGAAAAAAGAGCTACCTGCAAGGAATTGGCCAATGTGGCCTATCCCATCTTCAAGGATGGGGCTGTCGTTGGGATCATTTCCATCATTGCCTTTGACGAAGGGCAGCGGGAAAAACTGCTGCAAGAAAGAGGGCAGATGGAAGAATTTCTGAAATATATGTCTGTGTTGCTGGAAAGCAAGCTTTACACCGATGAGGCCAGAGAGCGGCTGGAACAGCAGCTACAGGTAGTTCATGATGCGGAAAAGGGCTGGTCTTTTGTTGGCAATAGCCCCAAAATGGAGGAAGCCATTCGCATTGGGAAAAAGGTTGCGAAAACCAATTCCACGGTTTTTCTGCGAGGAGAAAGCGGTACCGGTAAGGAAATCATGGCGAAAATGATCCATGCCCACAGTGACCGAAGAGATAAGTTGATGATCTCCATTAACTGTGCGGCTATTCCGGAAAATCTGGTGGAAAGCGAACTGTTTGGCTACGAAGAAGGTGCTTTCACGGGTGCAAAGAAGAAGGGCTCCATCGGGAAATTTGAGCTGGCCGACGGCAGCACGATTTTTCTGGATGAGATCGGCGATATGCCGCTGCATGTACAGACAAAACTACTGCGTGTGCTGCAGGAAAGTGTGGTAGAACGTATCGGCGGAACAAAACCCATTCCCATTGATATCCGTGTCATTTGTGCTACGAATAAGAATATCGAGCAAATGGTGGAAGAGGGGACTTTCCGAGAGGATCTGTATTATCGTCTGAATATCATTCCCATTGAGTTGCCACCCCTGCGTAAACGAAAGGAAGATCTGCCGGCATTGATCGAGTATTATATTGCGTATTATAATCAGAAACTCGGCAAAAATATGACGGGCGTTTCCAAAGATGCTTTGCAGACATTGCTGACCTATGATTGGCCGGGAAATGTGCGGGAACTGAAAAATATTATCGAATATCTGGCGAATATTTCCGAAGGGGATGAAGTACAGCTGACAGATCTGCCCGATCACATTGTCCTGCGCTCTGAAAAGGGCTTCGAAGATTGGTCTCTGGAGGATATCGTTGGAGAATATGAGAAGCGTGTGTTGGGCAGTATGATTAAAAAAGGAGCATCACTGGAGGAAAAGAATGCTCTGGCAGAGACCCTCAAAATTAGCAGAGCCACACTGTATCGGAAATTGAAAAAATATGACCTGCTTTAATTCTCATATATGAGAATGATTCGCAAATTTGAGAATTCTTTTTTCGCTTTAGAGAAGGATGTTTCTGGCAGAAAAACAAAAAAATATGCTTTCAAATAGGGACATGCCTGCTGATTTGTACATGCTCAAAAGACAGAAAAGTTGGGCACGAAAAATAAAATATTATAATTTTCAAAAATGAGAAACAAGGGGAAGCTGGCTCTGGAAGGAGGCAGCTTTTTATTTATGAAAAAATTTTTTTATTTGCTTTTATTTGTGGAAATTTCAATGTTTTTCTGGAAATAACAGAAAAAATGAAGGAATGATTCTAATTTTGGCACGTTTTTTGCTCTATATCATATCAGATAAAAATTTTCGTGAAAACGAGTAGAGGATATCAGGAGGAAAGAATTATGGATATGAATGTAGTATTAAATGCAATCAAAGCTGAAATGAAACCCAGCATGGGCTGTACAGAACCCGTTGCCATTGCGCTGGCAGTTTCCAGAACATGTGAAGAACTGGCTGCTCCCGCAGAAAAACTGAATATGGTCATCTCTTCCAACATTTTCAAAAACGCTTACAGCGTGCAGATCCCCAACACAGGTACATACGGCATTGAACTGGCATGCGTTCTGGGTGCTCTGGTTTCCAAACCCGGTAATACTATGGAAATCTGCGCAGAAATCAAGCCTGAACATGTGGCAAAAGCAAAAGAGCTGGTTGCTGCAGGTATGGTAAAAGTAGAAGTTCTGAAAAGCAGTGGCTTCTATATTGAATGTGTTGCAACAAATGCAAATGAAAAAGCACATACGATTACACAGGATGCCCATGATAACATGGTATTCTATGAAAAAGACGGCAAAGTGATCGTGGACAATCGTACAACAGAATCTGTTACTTCTGTGGAAACAGAAGGCGGTTTTGATGTAACAAAACATACTTTTGAAGAATTCTATAACTGGGCAAACGAAGTGGATGTAAAAGAACTGCAGTTCATTAAAGAAGCGATCGACATGAACATGGAAATCGCAAAAATCGGTATGGAAAAGAAATATGCATTTGGCGTAGGCCCTACAATCCAGAATATCGTGAATAAAGGCTGGATGGCTGGTGATGTTGTAACAGCGGTCAGAATGATTCCCTCTGCAGCAGCAGACTTCCGTATGTACGGTGGGAATGGTTCTGTCATGACATTCTGCGGCAGCGGCAACCAAGGAATTTCTACGACTCTGCCTATGGCTGTTTTTGCTGAAAAAATGAATATTCCCGAAGAAAAGCTGCTGAGAGCAGAATTTATGGCGATGCTGATGATTATGTACATGAAAAAACATGTCGGTCGTCTGAGCCCCGTTTGTGGTGCCATGGTAGCAGGTACAGGCTCCGCAGCAGGTATGACATATATGATGGGCGGTACCTTTGAACAGATCAGCGGTGCAGTTCAGAATATGATGGGTTCCGTAGCAGGAATTTTCTGTGACGGTGCAAAGGGCGGCTGTGCAGTGAAGGTTGCGGCATGTGCAGGTGAAGCGGTTTATGCGGCAATGTATGCAATGGATGGCAGCATGATCGGTGTTTCCGATGGGATCAACAGCACAAAAGCGGAGGATACAGCGAAAAACCTGGCAAAACTGAGCCATGAAGCACTGGCAGATGTAGATATGAAAGTAATCGAAATTATGCAGAACAAAAAATAATTAGATAAAAAATAAAAAAGAGGCTTTTGCCTCTTTTTTATTTTTTAAAATCTTTTTTCCAGTTTCATCAATCTTCCTCTGATGTGTACGGAAGCCATTTCTTCCCCTACAAAAATTTTTGTTTCATAAGAAGGATTTTCAGGCTGTAAAATCAGAGCATTTTCTTTTTTAATGACACGCTTGAGGGTAGCATCGTCTCCATTGATGGAAACGACGGCAATATCCCCGCTGTCCACATCATTTTGCTGACGGATGAGCAGCAGATCGCCTTCGTGGATGCCTACGTTTCTCATGCTATCGCCTGTTGCGCGCAGCCAGAAATAAGTTTCTCCTGTGGTCATGTCTGTCAGAGGCGTTTCGATGTAGCCCTCAATATTATCTTCTGCCAAAAGAGGAACGCCGCAGCTGACAACACCAACCAGAGGGATGGGCTGTGTCGGCCGATTCTGATAGGGGATCGCACCTTTGGGCAGCCTGCTGTGGTCTTCCAGCAAAGAAGATTTTTCGATGCCGAAATAAGCAGCCATCTGTTCGATACGATCAATACGGGGATAGGTTTTTCCGTTGATCCAGTCGGCAAAGGTCGTATATTTTACGCCAAGGGCTTCGCACATTTCGTTTCTTGTTTTGTTGTTTTCTTCCATGTAATGACGGATGTTTTTGGAAAGTATGGTTTTACTGTTTCTATCATTCATGGAATCACCTCCTTGTTTTGATTATACGGAAAAACCGTAAAAATATCAATGGTTATATAAAAATTACGGAAAAACCGTTGACAATTACGGAATAAACGTAGTAAAATGGTTTCAAAAAGAAAAGATATATTTTTTTTGAATCATAATTACGGTTAAACCGTAATTATAGAGAGGGGGAGAATTTTATGAAGGAAAAAAGAAGATGGAAAAACGAATGGCTGCAGGTTTTAGCGCGAAAAAAAGGGCTGCACACAGATGCAGTGATCCTCGTCAGAGAGCGTTCCTTACTGAAGGATGGCAGTTACATTACCAGAGAACGAAGAACAGGGATAGTTCTGAAATTATATCCTTATCATTTCTATTGCCTGATGGAGGATGGTACGAAGGAATCTTTTCGATATAATGAATTTCTTGGATATGAATCCCGTCTGGTCAGATTAAAAGGCAGTGTAGAAGGAAGCATGACCGACCGTCAGCTGAATCAGGCAGAAAGAGCGTCCATTGGGACGCTTTTTGTTTTGCAAAGAAAAAGGCCTTGTCTTTTGACAAGGCTGATTTGTACGAGGACGGAGGGATTCGAACCCTCGCGCCGGTTGCCCGACCTATCAGATTTCGAGTCTGAACTCTTCAACCACTTGAGTACGTCCCCATATAACTAAATAATTATATCAATATTGGCTGAAAAATGCAATCTAATTTGGCGGAGGGGAAATAATTTCAATGTGTTCGCCTTGACAGGGGATGTATAATACTGTTAAAGTGGATATCGTGGAGTAGCCTGTGAAATTTTCAAACTGTTGGGGCTATTCAAAATAGAAATGAAGGTGCAGCGATGACAAAGCAACAAAATTCCAATTATAATAATGAAAGCATCACCTCCTTGAAAGGGGCGGATCGTGTTCGCCTGCGTCCCGGTGTTATCTTTGGTTCCGATGGGCTGGATGGGTGTGCCCATGCGTTTTTTGAGATTCTTTCCAACTCTATCGATGAGGCAAGAGAGGGGCACGGTAAAAAAATTGAAATCATCCGTTATCAGAATCAGTCTATCATGGTGAAAGACTATGGCCGCGGCATTCCTGTGGATTATAATGCAAAGGAAGACCGATTTAACTGGGAACTGGTTTTCTGCGAACTTTACGCAGGGGGCAAATATCAGAACAATACCGGCGAAAACTATGAATTTAGCTTGGGCCTGAATGGTTTGGGTACTTGTGCCACACAGTATGCCTCCGAATATATGGATGCGGTCATTTACCGTGACGGTATGTGCTATCAGCTGCACTTTGAAAAGGGCGAAAATGTGGGCGGCCTGATGAAGGAGGCTGCGGAAAAGCATCCTACAGGCACACAGATCACATGGCGTCCGGACAGAGATGTTTTCACAGACATCAACATTCCTTTGACATATTTTCAGGATGTATTGAAAAAGCAGGCAGTGGTTAATGCAGGCCTGCTGTTTGAACTGTATGATGAGGAAACGAAGGAGACATACTCCTATTGCTATAAGAATGGTATTCAGGATTATCTGGCGGAATTGAGCGGCGAGAAGGGACTGACCACAGTCCATTATCTGCAGACGGAAACCAAAGGACGAGACCGTGAGGATAAGCCGGAATATAAACTGAAATTTGAAACAGCCTTCTGTTTCAATAATCATGTGAATGTATTGGAATATTATCATAATTCCAGTTTTCTGGAACATGGCGGTTCCCCCGACAAAGCAGTCAGAAATGCCTTTGTTTACGCCATCGACCAATATCTGAAAAATAATGGTCTCTATAAAAAAGATGAAAAGAAAATTACTTTCACTGATGTAGAGGATAGTTTGGTTCTGGTCATCAACTCTTTTTCCACCATGACCAGCTATGAAAATCAGACGAAGAAATCCATTACCAATAAATTTATTCAGGAGGCCATGACGGAATTCTTCCGCCAACAGCTGGAAATCTATTTTATTGAAAATAAACTGGATGCGGATAAGATTGCGGCGCAGGTATTGGCAAACAAACGCAGCCGTGAAACAGCGGAAAATACCCGTATCAATGTCCGCAAAAAGTTGACAGGCAATCTGGATCTGAATAACCGTGTGGAAAAATTCGTCAACTGTCGTACCAAAGATGTGACTAGACGTGAAATCTACATCGTGGAAGGGGATTCTGCGCTGGGTTCCTGTAAGCAGGGCAGAGATGCGGAGTTTCAGGCCATCATTCCCATCCGCGGTAAGATACTGAACTGCCTGAAGGCGGATTACAACAAGATTTTCAATAATGATATCATCATCGACCTGTTGAAGGTGTTGGGCTGCGGTGTGGAAGTGAAGGCCAGCAAGCATGACAAAGGGCTTTCTTCTTTTGACATCAATCAGCTCAGGTGGAATAAAGTCATTCTCTGCACCGATGCGGACGTGGACGGTTTCCAGATCAGAACGCTGCTCTTGACGATGATTTACAGATTAGTGCCTTCTCTGATCTACGAAAAGAAGGTCTATATTGCAGAATCTCCCTTATACGAAATTCGTCATGGGAAGGATAGATACTTTGCCTATACGGATACGGAAAAAAATCAGATCACTTCCAAGCTGAAGGGCAAAGTAAAGATCAAACGTTCCAAAGGGCTGGGGGAAAATGCAGCGGAAATGATGTGGGAAACCACCATGAACCCCGAAACCCGCCGACTGATTCTGGTAACGCCCGATGAAGCGGAACGAACACAGCAGATGTTTGAATTGCTTCTGGGGGAAAATCTGTCAGGCAGAAAAGAATATATCGCTGAAGAAGGTCACAGATATTTAGACATGATCGACATCAGCTAAGAGGTGGACTATGGCGAAGAAAAAAACACCATCGAAAAAAGAATATAAAGATAACTTCATTCAGGAGCAGCGTATTACCGATACCTTGGAACTGAACTACATGCCCTATG
>CALFPN010000129.1 GCA_937919015.1 uncultured Clostridia bacterium | reverse complement strand
CGGCAAAATGAAGAAATCCCCTTTGATGCTGGGCACATCGCAGAGGACTAATGCTGTATAAAAACATTTTACCATAAAAACGGCAATTTTACAACGAAAAGATAGGAGGGCGGAATGACATACATTGACGAAACCGGAAAGAAAGGGGAATTTCAAATTCTACCAACAGGGGAATTAGAACTTTCCCTTATTTTTCCGAGGGCGGCGGTTCATAGCGTTTTGAACGGTCTGGATAAAATCCAATGCGACCTTTCGCCCGAGTTGCAAATCAGGATCACAAAAAAGAAAAAGCGGCGGTCTATGAGTGCAAACGATTATCTTTGGGTTCTATGTACCAAAATCGCAGAAACGCTGCAGGACAACGGGACAGTTATCACAAAAGAGGATGTTTATCGAAAACATATCAAGGAAGTCGGTGCATATGAACCATTGGCAATCAGGGAAAGTGCTGTTGAGCGTTTCTGTCAGAGCTGGGGCTATAACGGAACAGGGTGGTTCTGTGAAATCGTTGATAGCAGCTTGCCTAAGTGCAAAAAGATTTTCGCATATTATGGCAGCAGCACTTACGATACCCAGCAGATGAATAGGCTTATCAATAGCGTTCTGGAAGATTGTATTTCCCTGGGCGTGGATACCATGCCACAAGCCGAATTGGATAGCCTGTTAAGAGAATGGGGGAAGCAGAATGAAAGGAAGTCATAGTTTTTCCATCCTGCAGGGGAGGGACAAACGCTGTTATTTTACCGATGCGGAAGGAGTCCCTCTCGAAAAACATCATATCTATTTCGGTGTAAAAGAGAGGGCTATATCCGATAAATACGGCTTCTGGGTTTGGCTGCGGCCAGAGTGGCACAGAGGAACATCCGGCGTGCATGGAAAGAACGGGCACAACATTGATCTGCTTTTGAAGCGGGATTGTCAGCGGAAATTTGAAGAAACCCATAGCCGCGAAGAATGGCTGGAACTGATGAAAAAGAACTACTTAGAGGATGAGGATTGAAGCGGGAGGTGATGATTTGGCAGGGCAGAGATTTTATTGGCTGAAATTGATGAGTGATTTCTTTACACAGCCAAAGATTAAAAAACTGCGCCGGATTGCCGGCGGGGATACATATACGGTTATCTATCTCAAAATGCAGTTATTAAGCCTGAAAAACGGCGGGATCATTCCATTTGAAGGAATTGAGGAAACCTTTGCGGACGAATTGGCGTTGACAATGGATGAAACACCTGAGAATGTGCAAGCTACATTGATTTTTATGGAATCGCAAGGGCTTATTGAGAAGATTTCTGAGGAAGAATTCTTTTTACCGGAAACGGCAATGCTGATTGATTCCGAAAGCTCTTCCGCGGAAAGGGTAAGGCGGCACAGAGCAAATAAAAAGGCTATTGCGTTACAATGTAACACTGTTGAAACAATCTGTAACAGAGATATAGATATAGAGAAAGAATCAGAGATAGATTCAGATACAGAATCAGAGATAGAGAAAGAGGGATGCGCTGACGCGCTGGATGTATCTATGCCAGAGAGTGGGGATTTGCAGCGGGCGTTGGATGCTTTTGTTGCCTATCGGAAGGAAACAAAAAGACCTCTGACCGATGAGGGCGTTGAACTGATCCGGAAACGTCTTGATGAATTGGCAAAGACCGACACGGAAAAGGTGGCTATTCTGAATCAGTCCATTCGGAGTGGATGGAAAGATGTATTTCCTCTGAAAAAAGATAATACGGGGAAACATGATGCAGGAACAAAATATCCATACGGAAATACAAAATTCTGTAATTATAGGCCGTCAACCTACGATCTGGATGCTATTGAACAGGCGGAAAGAGAATTAAGGGCGGCTCGATAATTTTTGGAAGGAGGGGATTGCATGGATTGCTATGCTTGCCTTGATAAAGGCATTATTCAGTGGTTCGTGAAGAAAGACGGCGTGGAATATGAATACTGCGGTAAATGCAGTTGCAAAGCAGGAAAAAGATTTTCCGGAATGCCTCCGGCGGAATCCGTGCTTGACCCTTTCGAAATTTCGAATATTATTCGGCGCAATAAAGAACGGGGGACGGAAGATGCAAAAAGCACTGCGAATAAATAAATTGCAAACGGAATCGCCTTGTTTCAGAAAATGCCCATCCACAAGAACAGATACTTGTCATACAGATTGCACGATTTATGCTGAGTGGTCTGCGGAACAGCTCCGCAGGAAGAAAAAGAACCGATTCCGAAAGGCTATGAGAATCCTTATGAAAGAAAGGCAGATGAAAACATTATGAATAAGTGGCTGGGGCAGGGGCGTGTTGTAAAAGACCCCGAAATCAGATATGGCAAAGGCGATAATCCAATAAAAATTGCATCCTATACGCTGGCAGTCAGCAGGGGCAAAAAGAAAGAGGGTTTTCCGGATGTCGATTTTATTGACTGCGTTGCCTATGGATTTTATGCGGAATTCGCAGAAAAATTCATGAAAAAAGGCGGACAGTTTATTGTTATCGGCAAGCTGCAAAAAAGAAGTTGGGATGGACAGGACGGCAAAAAGCACTATGCAACGGAAATTGTTGTAGAGGAATGTTATTTCTGTGGTTCCAAAAAAGATTCTCCCGGCGGTCAGACGCAGGGCGGACAGGATGGCTTCTATCCAATGTCTGATGATGAAATTGATGATGATTTACCGTATTAAAGAAAGAGAGGAAAAACCATGAAAGAAAACGAAAGAATTGAAAAATTCAACGGTATGACAGACGAAGAAATTTTGGTTAATGGCAGAGGATACCTTGCATTCAATGTTGGTGATATTGTTACTCTGATGTGGTTCGGCAAACCTACAGAATTCAGAGTGGTACATAAAGGGTACAAAACAGAAAATAAAATTGTTCTGGTAAAAGAAACTATTGAAACTTTCCACCCTTATCACAGAGATTGGAATAATAACTATTTTGAAAGTCATATCAGGGAATATCTCAACAGGATCATGCTGCAGGGCTTCTCTGCCGATGTTCAGAATGCCATTGCGGAAACACCTGTGGAATACTACGCAAATGGCGAAATCAAAACAGCAAATGATAAGTTGTGGCTGATGTCCAGAACCGAAATTGGTTTAGGTAGTTCCGGATATGCGCCTAAAGAAGGAAGTCCATTTGATTATTTCGTGGACGATGAAAGCAGAAAGAAAACATTTGCTGGAGATAGAGAATGGTACTGGCTGCGCACTCCTTATTCCAACGGCACGTCCAATGCGTGGCGTGTGGATGCGGACGGCACCGCGAACGATTACAACACTACGTATGATTATGGCGTTGTCCCTGCGTTTGAAATCTGATGAACTGCGTAAGCAGTTCCGATAGGCGGGGCTTGTCCCCGCCCTTTTATGATAGATAAACAAAAAGGAGGCGCAAAAGGGTTGCTCGATTTTGGATTTTATAATATGGATTGCATGGATGGAATGAAAGAGTTTCCGGATAAATATTTTGATCTGGCCATTGTAGACCCTCCTTATTTTTCTGGTCCTGAGCGGCGCGGGTTCTACGGAAGAAATGAAAGTCCTATTGGAGTGAAACGGGAATATCGAAAAATGGATACTTGGATGATTCCAACAAAGGACTATTTCATTGAACTGCAAAGGGTTTCCAAACATCAAATTGTTTGGGGTTGCAATTACTTTGATTTCTCATTTTCTTCTGGGAGAATCGTTTGGGATAAATGTAATGGCAGTTCCTCTTTTTCGGATGCGGAAATTGCATTCTGCTCTTTACATGATTCGGTCAGGATGTTTCGTTTTATGTGGAATGGTATGAACCAAGGAAAAAGCGTTGCGGAAGGGCATGTAATGCAGGGAAACAAAAAACTAAACGAAAAAAGAATACACCCAACACAAAAGCCGGTTGCTTTGTACGACTGGCAACTGCAGCAATATGCGAAACCAGGATACAAAATATTAGATACCCATGTTGGAAGTGCGAGCAGTCTGATTGCCTGTAAAAAGGCAGGGTTGAAATATGTTGGATTTGAAAAAGACAGAGTAGCGTATGAGGATGCGGTAAACAGGTTAAACGAATTTGACAATCAAATTTCATTACTATGGTAAAGGAGAAAAATATGAATCTGAAAGATTGGCAAAAAGGAAGAAATGATGGATTAACCCTCGCATTAAAGATTGTGAAAGAGGGGGGGCAAGAAGCCCTAGAGAAAGAAATCAAGGCCAGAGGTGCAACAGGGATAAATACAAGTCTTTCCCAGAAAGAACTTGATGTGGCTTTATTGCCGATTAAGGAACTTACTATTCGCACGCTGCTTGCTATGAGCGTTTCGGCGTTGCGTGATGAATTCGGCTTTGGTAAGGACAGGCTGCAAAGGTTTGTAAATCGTTTCATGAAGAAAACAGATTGCCTTGCAGAGGGGTGGGTTACATGGAAAGACCTGTGTGAAAACATCCAAGAAGAAACAGGAATTGAAATTGAATTCAAGGATATGTGCGATATGTCAACGCTTGGATAAAAAGGTGGTGAAAGAATGGCTGAAAGACATATTCTTTGCATCAGTGGAGGGAAAGACAGTATGGCAACAGCCATTCTTGCCATTGAAAACAATGAACCTTTGGATTTGGCTATTTACAGCGAAGTTATGTTTGATAAAGAGATCAGCGGCGAAGTTCCAGAACATAGAGATTTTGTGTATAACAAAATGATTCCATATCTCGAAAATAACGGCGTTGAAGTTTCCGTAGTTCGGGGGGGGTATTACCTAGATTGTTTTTATAGAAAAATAAAAAAGTCAAAAGACCCAGATAAAAATGGGAAGCTGTGGGGATTTCCATATGGAAAAGGCTGCTATGTAAACAGGGATTTGAAAGTAAATCCGATGCATAGATATTTCAAGGAAAACGGGCTGCAAAATTCTATTCAGTATGTCGGTATTGCAGCGGATGAGGAAAAAAGACTTAAACGCTTGGATGGAACAAATAGAGTTTCCCTTTTACAAAAATATGGATACACGGAGGAAATGGCTGCTGAACTTTGCAAAAGCAGGGGGTTATATTCTCCGTCATATGAATTTAGCGATAGAAATGGATGTTGGTTCTGCCCGAATTGCAAAACGAAAGAATTTGCAGAATTTAAGCGGCGGCATCCGGATTTATGGGGAAAGTTGCTTGAACTTGGGAAAGTGGAAAACTTGGTTTCATATGGATTTCGTTACGGTGCGACTATTGAAGAAGTAGATCGCGAGATCAGAATGCGAGCGGCGGAAATACGATTA
>CALFPN010000128.1 GCA_937919015.1 uncultured Clostridia bacterium | reverse complement strand
TCCTGCTGTACTTTAGGCAGGTTTACAACACAAACGCCGATTGTGAAAATAAATGCTGCAGCGATGAACAGTGCAAATCTGTGGTAACCAATGTAACCGCCGCCGAAGCCTTTGATGATCTGAACACCGAAACCTGCGATGATCAGAGAGTTACCGATGCTGGCAAAAATTCTGGGCATTACAGACAGTTTTTCACGTTCGTTAGGGTCAGATGTCAGGTTGGGGATGATAGACCAGTAAGGAATATCCATGATTGTATAAGTCATACCCCAAAGGATATATACTGCAGTAACGTATACACACAATGCTGTGCCGGACAGATTTAGGTCAGTAAATACTGCGATAAATACAACCGCATTGATCAGTGTACCGATTACCAGCCAAGGAACAAATTTACCCCAACGGCTTCTTGTGTTATCTACGATCATACCCATGATCAGGTCATTGAACGCGTCCCACAGTTTTGCTACGAAGAACATTGTACCGATGAATGCAGGAGATACCTGAACGATATCTGTAAAATAGATCATGGAGAAGGTTGCGATCATGCCGTAG
This sequence comes from uncultured Clostridia bacterium, assembly GCA_937919015.1. Lineage (GTDB taxonomy): Bacteria > Bacillota > Clostridia > Lachnospirales > Anaerotignaceae > Anaerotignum_A. The sequence continues at coordinate 2,756 of CALFPN010000128.1, read as the reverse complement.
ATCAGATCCTTACCCAATGCGCCAAAGGCAAATGTGTATTTTACTTTGCCTGGTACTTTTCCTTGGTATACCACACCACTTTTTTTGTTTGTGTCCATTGTGACTCCCTCCAATTAGTTTTACCTTTTTCTTACGTTTTTTTAAAACTCTTTTTACGTTTCCTTAACGTTTGTCGTTTTTTTACTATAATTGGAGTTTATCATTTTGTTCCCGTGAAGAACATTTGAAATTCTATTCAAAAAATATAAAATTCTATTTCAAAATATATATGTTTTTCTCTTTTTACACCTTTGGGCTATCTTTTTCGCTCAAAAATAACCCATTTTTTTCATAGGATTTTGACATTTTGACGTATTAAATGAACAACTGTCTCCACATGAACGGTGCGAGGAAACATATCCATCAACTTTACTCTCTCTACGCGATAGCCTTCCTGCTGAAAGATTTCCAGATCTCTTGCCAACGAGGTAGGCTTACAGGAAACATAAACAATCTCAGGCGCACCGAAGTCAATAATCTTCCCAATGGCCTTAGGATGGATGCCGTCTCTGGGAGGATCAACGATGATCAGATCCGGCTTGTCCTCCAGTTCATCCACCATTTTCAGCACATCTCCGGCAATAAAGGTGCAGTTTTCCAGACCGTTGCGCTTTGCGTTTTCATTTGCCGCAGCTACTGCTTCTTCGATCAGTTCAATGCCAACTACCTTTTTGGAGCCTGCTTCCGCCATGATCTGCCCGATGGTGCCAGTACCGCAGTAGAGATCAAAAACCATTTTGTTTTCCACATCGCCGGCAAATTCCTTTACAATAGAATACAGCTTTTCCGCACCGGCAGTATTTGTCTGGAAGAAGGAGTAAACAGAAACCTTGAATTCCAGATCAAAGAGTTTTTCCATAAAATACTCTCTGCCGTACAGCAGGTGCATTTCATCACTCTGTACCGTATCCGCCAGACCATCGTTGACAGAATGGAGGATGCCGCAGAATTTTCCTTCCAATTCCAGAGAAAGGAGCATATCCTTGAATTCCTCCACAGAAAAAGGAATTTCGGAGGAGGTTACCAGATTCACCAGAATTTCACCGGTAGCTGCACCTTTTCTGACTACCAGATGACGCAGGCAGCCATCATGTCTTGCCTTATGATAGAAGGGAACCTTTCTTTCCTGCATAAAAGCCAGTGTACCTTCGATGATCTTCAGATAGTCTTTGTCAATGATGTTACAGTCCTTCAGGGTAACAACTTCATAATAGCTCATGCGTTTGCGCATGCCCAAAGCCAGTGCACCGTCCTTTTCCTCATCACCGAAGGAAAACTCACATTTATTGCGGTAGCCTGTTTCAGAGGGAGCAGGTACAATGCTTTCCCAGCTTCCAATCTTGATATTAGCATTTTCCAGCAGGCGTTTTACCTGTCTTTCTTTCAATTTCAGTTCTTCTTCATGTTTCATTGTCTGGTATGTGCAGCCGCCGCAGAATTTATAGTGGGAACACATGCCTTCTGTTCTTTCCAAAGGAGAGTTTTCCACTACCTCCAGCAGCTTTGCTTCTATCAGATTGGGTTTCTTTTTAAATATCTGGGCTTGCACCTTCTGGCCGGGCACCGTATCTCTGACGGTCACTCTTTCGCCTTCCAATTCACCATAGGCTTTATTAGGAAAGTTTACATCCTGAATCTCCAGGGTGATGATATCTTTTTTCTTCATAGATGCCTCCGATCGTATTAGAATTTTATTTGTATTCCCTATCGTAATATGATATAATAATTTCTGTTCGCAGTAAGAGACATCGCTGCGGCCGCAATCATAAATCATAATCATATTGAACAGGAGTGTATACAGGAATGTCTGAAAAATTAGAAGTAGGCAGTATCGTAGAAGGTAAGGTTGTCCGTGTGAAACCCTTTGGTGCCATCGTTTCCCTTGGCAAAGCGCAGGGTCTGGTGCATATTTCTCAGGTAGCCAACAGCTTCGTTCAGGATATCAACGACCATGTAAAGGTTGACGATGTGGTAAAAGTAAAAATCCTTTCCATCGACGAAGAAAGCAATAAGATCGCCCTTTCCATCAGAGAAGCAATGCCCAAGGAAGAACGCCGTCCCAAAAACGACAAACCTGCCGGCAAACAGCCTCGCAGACAGAACAATAACAGCGAACAGGGTTCTGTAAATCCCGCTCAGGAATATTTCCGCCCCCATTCTTCCGTGAATGCGTCTTCCGATTTTGAAGACAAGATGAAAGAATGGATGAAGCAGGCCAATGATCGTCAGACCAGCCTGAACAAAAGAGCCAACAAACGTTCTTATTGATTCCTGCCATATAGTTTATTATTTTACCATGAAAACGGCTTGGTTGCAACAAAATCAACCATCACGAAAGGAGGAAGGAACGCCATGAGTCAGTTCTTAAGTCTGTCTTTTTTCGCAAGTATTTATTTCTTTGCCAGAGGCGTTTTTGCCCTCTTCGGCCAGACCACGTTCTATACCAGACGTCATCTGGAACATATTGAGGAAAGGGATCTGCCTGCATATCTGAAGCAGATCGGTACAGCCCACATGGCCGTCGGCCTTGTCTTTTTCGCAAAAGCGATCCTGAATGTCATCTGCCCCTACAGCAGGCCTGCTTTGTATGGTTTCCTGCTAGCTTTGCTGGTTTGTGTGTTTTTCATCAGTAAAATCGACAACAAATATAAAAAATAAAAAGAGAGTCCGCAAGGACTCTTATTTTTTTTGCAAAAGAAAAAGGAGTGTTTTCACAC
>CALFPN010000127.1 GCA_937919015.1 uncultured Clostridia bacterium | reverse complement strand
TAAAAAATACAATACTTCAAACATATAATATCTTAAAACATAACTTTATTCAATTATTTAATATATATATAATATTATTGTAATATAAAGCTCAAAAAAGACGCACTATTACAGTACGTCTTATTTTTGTATTACTTCAATTTTATTTATTTGTGTTTTGATTTTTGAATATTCTACTGTTTTTATCTAGAACACCTCCATCAAATACACTTATATTATATCATAAAATGCGACCTTTTGCAACCTTTCCGCAAACAATTTCCAAAGCCTGTTCGCCATCATCGGGCTGAGAGATATACAGATTGTCAATATCTACGCCCAGTGCTTTTGCGTATGTAGGGTCCATGGCATGCTCTGCATCCACATAGCCGGCGATGCCGCCCCTTTTCTGTACCTCCGCTACCATGTGCAGGGCCACGGTTGTTTTACCGGAGGATTCAGGGCCATATACTTCCACGATTCTGCCCTTAGGCACACCGCCTACACCCAAAGCTAAATCCAGACTCAGGGAACCGGAAGGAACCACTTCCACCTGCATCTGGGCGTTATTATCCCCCAGTTTCATGACTGCACCCTTGCCAAACTGTTTTTCGATCTGGCTCAGAGCCGCATCCAAAGCCTTCTGCTTATCTTCAAATTTTCCGTCTTCTTTTGCATTTTTCGCTGCCATTTTATATCCACCTTTCTGTTAACTAAGGTATTTACTCATTTTTACGAACTTTTGTTCTGTTATGTTCTCATTTTATTCGATTTTGTTCGCCTTGTCAACACTCTTTTTCGCAGGCTGTTCCGCCAGCATCATGGCTGCAAAAATAATGATACAACCCAGATAACCACGCATGCTCATGCGTTCCCCGTAGAGAATGGCAGAAAAGATCGCTGCAAAAATAGATTCCGAAGTAATGATAATGGCCGCCTTATTCGGCGAAGTGATCTGCTGTCCCATAGACTGCAGCGCAAAATATGCCGCCGTACAAAATGCCCCAAGGAAGAAGAAATTTCCCAAAGAAGGCAGTGTCATGGCAGGCATATCCCAACCTGTGAAAGTCACAATGACCGTCATTACCGCCAGAGTTGTGATATTTTCCGTCACGGCGATATGAACAGAATCGCAGCCCTCTGTGATATTTCCCAGAAAAGCCATCTGCAGAGAAAATGCCACCGCCGCCAACAGGGACAGAGCCGCCCCGAAATCAATACGAAAATCACTGGTCAGAGACAGGCAGCAAACACCAACAAGGGTCATCAGTGCCGCAATAAAATGATTTTTCGTGGGTTTCTGCTTGAATACGCCCCAGCAAAGAAACGGTACAATGACCGCAGGAATATTCACCAGAAAGGCATTGACGGAAGGCGTCGTGTATTGCAGCCCCACCGTCATCAAGAGGAACATGGCCGCCAGCAAAGTCCCAAGGATGCCGCCTACCTTCCATTCTTTTTTCGTGATTTTCCGCAGCCGTTTATGATAGACCACACACATGCAGAGGGAAGCCATCAGAAAGCGGCCAAAAATCACCTGAAAAGGGTCATATCCCCAATCCAGCAAATATTTCAGACTGATAAAGCCGCCGCCACCGATGAAGGCAGCCAGAAGCAGCAGCCAGTCTCCCTTATTCCTCATTTCGCAACGCCTTTCTCAGCCAATCCAGTGCCGTATAAGTGGCTCTTTCGCGGATGGCCTGCCTTTTCCCTGCGAAATTGCATTTTTTCACGAAGGTTTTTCCTTTGTAATGCAGCCCCAGATAAACCAGACCCACAGGCTTTTCTTCGCTGCCGCCGCCGGGGCCCGCAATGCCCGTTGTGGCAATGCCGATATCCGCACCGCTGGTTCTGGCAATGCCTTCTGCCATTTCCCTTGCCGTTTCTTCGCTGACTGCACCGAACTGTTCCAGTGTCTCCGCCTTTACACCCAGTCTGCGCATTTTCGCATCATTGGAATAGGTCACACAGCCTTCCAGCAGCACTTCGGAAATACCAGGATATTCAATCAATTTGGATGCTACCAGACCGCCTGTGCAGGACTCTGCCACAGCAATGGTCAGTTTCTTTGCAATGAGCATTTCCGCCACAACGGTCTGCATATCTGTTTCGCCTTCCGCATAAACCGCATCTCCCAGTCGTTCTTTCAGTTTTTCTGCCACAGGGTCGATCAGGGCATTTGCCTCTGTCTCGCTCTTCGCTTTTGCTGTGATCCGCAGGATGGCTTCGCCGTCTTTTGCATAAGGGGCAATGGTGGGGTTCGTCTGGGCGTCCATGATATCCTGTACCTTTGCCGCCATGGCACTTTCACCCACATTTGCCACCCGCAGAATACGGGAAACAAAGGTATATTCCTGCTTTTCTGCCAGATAAGGCTTCACCTGATGCAGAAACATGGGAATGGTTTCCTTAGGTGGCCCGGGCAGCATGACGATGGTCTTACCATTCTTTTCGATGATGATACCGGGGGCAGAGCCGTTGTCGTTATACAGCACAATGCCGTTTTCCGCAGGCACCATGGCCTGTTTGATGTTATTGTCTGTCATTTTTCTGCCGATGCGGTCGAAGAATTTCTGGATTCTCGCCAGTGCCTTTTCATCCAGCACCAGATCCACGCCGAAATATTCCGCCGCCGTTTCCTTTGTCAGGTCATCCTCCGTGGGGCCAAGGCCACCGGTGGTAATAATGAGATCTGCTCTGGAAAATGCGTGGTAAATCGTATCTTTCAGACGCTGGGGGTTGTCGCCCACAACGGTCTGGTAATACACTTCAATGCCTAAATTCGCCAGTTCCTGGGCCAGAAACTGAGCGTTTGTGTTCAAAATATCGCCTAACAGCAGTTCTGTCCCAACTGCCATGATTTCTGCTCTCATATGATCCTCCTTTTCTTGAGGGCTCATATTCAAGCAGGATTTGCTTCGCAAACCTTGCTCCTTCGAAGCAACCGCCGCATCTGTTCGGCGGTGCGTGCCCTCAAACTCCCTTCATTTTTATACAGCAAAAGGGAAACTCAAAAAGTTCCCCTTTTATTCTTAACCCAGCAATACCTGTTTATTTTTAATGATATAATCCGCACCAGAAAAAATAGTGAAGAATACAGACAGCCATACCAGCACTGTCTCCACCATAGGCATGATTGCAAAAGGCAGATTCAGCAGTACCACAGGAATCATAATCATCTGTACTGTTGTTTTCACTTTGCCCCACCAGCTTGCCGCCATAACGATATTTGCTTCCATGGCCAGTGTACGGAAACCTGTGATGGTAAATTCTCTCGCCAGAATCACAATAACCACCCATGCCGCCAGATCTTCCAGTGCAACCATGGAAACCAGCGCAGACATCACCAGCAGTTTATCCGCCAGAGGGTCCATAAATTTACCAAAGTTGGAAACCAGATTATATTTTCTTGCGATCTTACCGTCCAGCATATCTGTCAAAGATGCCACGATGAAAATAATTACCGCAATATATCTGTTCATCGGTTCAGGTGCCAGAAACAGCACCAGTAAGAATACAGGGATCATTACGACCCGCAGCATTGTCAGTTTATTCGCCAAGTTCATATCCATATACTACATCTCCCATCAAATCATAATCGCCTGCTTCGCGAATTTTTACTGTTACAAAATCACCGGAGTATAACTCTTCTTCAGAAGAAACGAACACCAGACCGTCAATATCGGGGGCATCTCTTCTGGTTCTGCCGCAGAAAATACGTTCTTCGGGCAGCTTCCCTTCAATCAGTACTTCCATCTCCTTGCCTACTTCCTGTTCACACAGGTTCGCCGCAATATTTTTCTGGATATCCATGATGATATCTCTGCGTTCTTCCTTCAGTTCATCCTCGATCTGATTTTCCATTCTTGCCGCCGCTGTGCCTTCTTCCTGAGAATAGGAGAATACACCCAGACGGTCGAATTTCATTTCCTGCACAAAATTCATCAGGTCTTCAAACTCTTCTTCACTTTCACCGGGGAAACCAACGATCAGCGTCGTTCTGATGGCAATATCAGGCATCACCGCCCGCAGTTTCGCTACTTTTTCACGGATCAGGGCCTGACTGCTCTTTCTGCCCATGCGTTTCAGAACGGCATCATTGCCATGCTGGATAGGCATATCAATATAATGACAAACCTTTTCGCAAGTCGCCATGGCTTCGATGGTTTCGTCTGTCAGTGTTTCAGGGTATGCATACAGCACTCTGATCCATGCAATGCCTTCGATGGCATTCAGCTGTTTCAAGAGTTCGTGCAGCATAGGCTGTCCATACAGATCTCTGCCGTAAATGGAAGTATCCTGTGCCACGATAACCAGTTCCTTCACGCCCTGCTGTGCCAGAATCGTTGCTTCTTCCACCAAGCTTTCCATGGTTCTGCTGCGGTGTCTGCCCCTCATTTTCGGGATAACACAATAAGTGCAATGATTATCACAGCCTTCGGAAATTTTCAGATAAGCAAAGTAAGGTGCTGTGGAAAGGACACGCAGTTTACCGTTTTCATCCTGCATGGCCAGATCGATGCTTTCCAGATGTTTCACCTGCTGTTTGCCGGAAAGAATTTCGTCCGCTACTTCTGCAATCGCTTCATAAGCCGTTGTACCAACAATGGCATCTACTTCGGGCAGTTCATCGAAGAATTCAGACTCAAAACGCTGCCCCAGACAACCAGCCACGATGAGCCCCTTGCAGTTACCCACTTCAGGATCTTTGTACTGAGACATTTCCAGAATGGTTTCGATGCTTTCTTCCAATGCATCCTTGATGAAGCAGCAGGTATTCACCACGATGATATCCGCTTCCGCTTCATCCGCCACGGCTGTGTATCCGTTTTTCTGCAGGATCCCCAGCATGACTTCACTGTCCACTCTATTCTTATCGCACCCCAGAGAGGTGAATGCGATCCTCTTATTCATTATATTCCTCCTTCAAACTATCAAAGGGATAGTAAAATTTTCATATCATTGTATTTTACTACAAATACAGACAAAATGCTAGTTCTATACGGAATTCTTTTCAGGTTCTTTCTGGATTTTCGGCATAAAAATCCCCTGACTTTCGTCAGGGGTGTCAATCATTTTGTTATTTCATATTCCTTCAAAAGTTCCTCCAGATAATCCGTACATCTGCTCTTTTCCTCACCAATTACCTCAAACCTCCAATGTCCCCCATTCAGGATTTCAATTTCTCCGTTTTCCATAAATCGAATCCAATGCTTGCTGTCATCAAAAACCATCAGTTCACAAAAAATCTCGCCATTCTCCAAATCAGAATTCCATTTCCATGTTTTGAATAAAACCGTTGTTTCGTCTAATAAGTTGCAAATGGTTTCAAATTCTTTCGTATCTTCAATCACAGCACTTTCATAGTCCCATTGTGTTCCACTGTTATATGCTTTTCCTACTGTACACTGCCAGATGTTTTCTTTTGAAATATCCAGCAGTTCTCCGAGATTTCTTTCCCTTTTCACACATATTCCCAAGAGAAGCAGAAGAATCAAAATACCGATCAAAACCATTTTCTTTTTCATTCTTCCACCCCTTTCTCTTAATATAAAAATACCCTTGATCTCTCTTGAAATCAAGGGTATAAATCTTAAGATTTTCTTACAGTGCGGAGCCATTCATATTTTCTGCGAAAATATTCATGTGTTTGCTAC
>CALFPN010000126.1 GCA_937919015.1 uncultured Clostridia bacterium | reverse complement strand
CTATATAATAATACTGTTGTAGATTTGTATTTGAGCACTTTCCGAAGGGAGAGGAAAAAAGAATGGATAGAAAGATCCTGATCGTAGACGATGAAAAAAATATCGTAGAGATCATTGCATTTAACCTGAAAAAAGAAGGCTATCAGGTCATCAAAGCGGCAGACGGCGAAGAAGGCGTGAAAATGGCCATGGAGGAAAATCCTGACCTGATCCTCTTGGATATCATGATGCCGAAAATGGACGGCTATGAAGCCTGCAAGAAAATCAGAGAAAAGAAAAATACGCCGATCATCATGCTGACGGCCAGAGCGGAGGAACTGGATAAAGTTCTTGGGCTGGAACTGGGGGCTGATGACTATGTGACAAAGCCTTTCGGTGTCCGTGAGCTGATGGCGAGGGTGAAGGCAAACCTCCGCAAAACCGTTTACAGGGAAGAGCCTGCTGCGGAAGAAGAGCCCGCGGCAGAAGGTAATTTCGGCAGACTGGACATTGATCTGGATCGTTACGAAGTGCGTAAGGACGGCAAGCCACTGGATCTGACCCTTCGTGAATTTGAACTTTTGAAATTCCTGTCGGAAAGAAAAGGACAGGTTTTCTCCAGAGAAACGCTGCTGGAAAAGGTCTGGGGCTATGAATATTACGGCGATGTCCGCACGGTGGATGTTACCATCCGCCGCCTTCGTGAAAAACTGGAGGATGCCCCCGGCAAACCCACATATATCCTGACAAAAAGAGGCGTAGGTTATTATTTTGACTGTTAAGAAACGCGAGGTAGAAGCTTTTGCGAATGCGTAGTATTAAATGGAAGCTCATTGTGATGTATCTGGGCTTGGTTTTGATCGTGATGATCGTCAGCGGGTCATATATCCTGCTGTCCCTTCGCAATATCGAGATCGACAAGTCCAGAGGTGAACTGGAGCGATATGCAGAAAAGATCAATGAACAGGTAATCGAGAGCGGCAAGCCGGAAGACTTCCAGCAGGAACTCTTGAAAACAGTGTCCAACGCCGTCGGGATTCAGGGGAATATCCTCAGTGCGGAGGGGGAAACCATTGCTTCCACAACGGTGACGCAGGCTCCTTATCCCGAATATACGGATCAGTCCATCATTGCAGCCATGAACGGGATGACCTCTTTTTCCACCCAGAAAAAGAGCACCGATGCCTTCGGGCTTCTGCGGGAATGGATGAGTTATGCCGTGCCCGTTGGCGGGGCGGAAGGGGAGACTGCCTATATCATCTATACCAGACTGGATGCCAGTGATATGCAGACCAGCCTGAATGAAACCACCAAGACCATTATCATGGCCGTGGCCATTGCGCTGGTGCTGGCGGCTATGATGGGCTATGTTTTTGCCCAGACCCTGACGGGGCCCATCCTTGCCCTGACCAAGGGGGCGAAAAGTCTGGCGGAAGGGGATATGAGCCAGAGCCTGAAGGTGCGAAGCACCGACGAGATCGGCCAGCTGACCTCCAGCTTCAACTATATGGCAGAGGAACTGGCCAAGAACATGTCGGAGATTTCCCGCGAAAAGAACCGACTGGAGATTCTCCTCCACAACATGAGTGATGGCGTGATTTCCTTTGATAAGGACGGCAACCTGATGCTGGCCAACGCGGCAGCAGCCACCATGCTGCATGAAGAAAGGATGGATATGTCCTTTACGGAGTTTATTCGTAAATTTGATATCAATTCCGGTGTATATCTGGATATGGGCAATGAGCCTTCCAAGAAGGTGACATTCCCTGTGGGCAAGCAGTTCATCAACGCCAATTTTACCCCTTATTATGATAAGAAAGGGAAGATGGAAGGTCTGGTCGTGGTGCTGCAGGATATTACGGAACAGAAAAAACTGGACGATATGCGTAAGGAATTTGTGGCAAACGTTTCCCATGAGCTGCGTACCCCTCTGACGACGGTAAAGAGCTATACAGAAACACTGCTGGACGGTGCTATGGAAGAAAAGGAACTGGCCACCGAATTCCTGACCATCATCAACAGCGAAGCAGACCGTATGGCATTTTTGGTACGCGACCTGCTGCAGCTGACCCGATTTGACAATAAACAGGTCAGATTGGATATGACAGAAATCGAAATGAACGATTTCCTGAGCATGACTGTTCGCCAGAACAAGATCCATGCCGAGGCGAAGAACCAGCAGCTGTCCTTCCAGCCTTATGAGCATATGGTGGTCGTTCACGGGGACAGAGACCGTGTGGGGCAGGTGGTCAACAATATCGTGACCAATGCCATCAAATACAGTTTGGAACAGGCGACCATCCGCATCTTCATTACGGAGGATGAGAAATATTTCAAGATCAATGTCAAGGATACAGGCATGGGGATTTCAAGAGAAGACCTGCCCCGCATCTTTGAACGTTTCTACCGGGTAGATAAAGCCCGCAGCCGTGCCATGGGCGGCACAGGTCTGGGGCTTGCCATTGCCAAGGAGATCATGGAGACCCATGGCGGCAAGCTGACGGCAGAAAGCGAATATGGAAAGGGAACGACCATGACCATGTGGTTCCCGAAAGAGCGTCCCATCCTAGAATATGAAAGGGAAGAAAAAAACAGCTGAAACAGTAAGAAAACGTTGATTTTATGGGGATTTCTAACCGCGAATCTTTCGTGAAATAATGTAAGATAACTGTAAGGCGACTGTAACATAATTGTAATCTTCGTGATGTATAATATAAGAAAGCGTAAAAAGCGAAAAGTCTGTTCTGGCTGCCTGCAGATCAAAACAGACGACAGAGCTTTTTATGGAATTTCCAATGATTACAATTTTCCCGGAGGAGGTGACAGGCATGAAAACATACAGAAAAAGACTGATCGGCATTTTGCTGGTGATGTTGTTTTGTTTTTCTCCTGTCAGTGTACTGGCGGCAGAGCTGCCCGTAACCATCTCCAGCGGGCTGAATATGAAAGCGGAAGAAGCGGAATGTACCTTTGAGGAAGCCCGTATCGTTTATGGTGAAGCGGCTCCGGGCACGAAGGTGGTTTTTACAGTTTCCAAAATGAACCGTTTCGGCAAAATGGTGGAACTTCATAAGGATACTGTAACCGTAGGTTCCATGGGTCTGTTCAGCGTGACCCTTCCTCTGGAAAGAGGAAATAACTATATTGACGTGACAGCCAACGATGAAACGCAGGAAGTCGTTGTAAAGCGTGTGCCGCAGACGGTAAAAACACAGCTGCAGCGAATGATCGCATTGCCCGGCCTGAATGTCAAATGAAAACAAGAAACTTAAAAACTTTATATAAGAGCGGTGAGATCAAATGAAATTATACAAAATTACGAATTTTGTCATTGTTCTGTTGGTCATAACTGCGATCTACCAGACTGGAGAGTTATGGCTGCAAGGAACAGGTGGCCATAACTTTTTTTATTCTCTGATAGATGGTTTCTCCTCCGATAAACAGAAGGCGGACGGGGATGTGCTTTTGGCCACCCGATATGCCATCGGGGAGGGGGAAGGTACCTTTTCTGTCTATTATCCGGATGAAGTGGGGAACAGCAGTGTGCTTGAAGTGGCAAACAATGCATTAGGGGAGATTTTGTCCAGAGAACAAACCTCGCCCCACAAAGGCGTTGCGGAATGGAAGGAGATCCTTTCCAAACGATGTATCGTCATGCAGTATGACTTTATGATCGCGGCGGAGGAGTATCTGGAAAATTATAAGGAATTGAAAACGAATGAGAAACTGGAGCGATTTGACTATATCACCATCGTTCCTGCTATGCGCAGCGGGGAGGAAAGTCAGGCGTATTTTGTTAATTCGGATACCAACGAATGTGTGCTGTTCAGCGGGGAAGCGGGCAGTGCCTCTGTAGCTTTGTATGAATCTCTGGAAACAGCGGAGGGCGGCATGCGTTATATTTCTACCGGTCAGCGTACCAGTGCGGCGGTACTGTGGAGAAACATGTTCCTGCCCCAGTGGGCACATCTGCCCTACACCTATGCGCCGTTGGAACGAGAGTTTGTGTTTGAAAAGGACGGAGAGGCCAGCAGAACGGCTCTGGAGAATACTGTGAAGAATTTCTTCCATAATTTCTCTGTGGACTGGAGCAGTAAAGATGCTGATGGCACCTTCGTATTCAGTGACAGTGAAACAGTGGTCAGATACCACCCTGAAACAAAGGTTCTGGAGTATTACAACTACGAAAACTATACAGGCAGTGCCCGGACGGATCTTTTGGAGGGCTATCAGATCTGTTGTAATTTCCTCAGAAACGATAATTCCTTGAAAACGGATATTTATCTGGCTGATATCGAGCGCACCATCAATAATGAAGTGGTCTATTCCTTCGATTATGCGGTAGATAACCTGCCGGTAAATCTTTCTCAGTCTCTCAGAGACCGCATCGGTGCGCCCCATGCCATCGAGGTGACCCTGCGGAATCAGGCGGTGAAGGAATATCGCCGCTATGCCGTGAACTTTAAACAGGCGGCGGAAGCAACAGAACACATCAACGTGCAGTTTATCGATGCGCTGGATGATGCAAATAAGACCTATAAAAATGTGGTGGAAGATAAAGATATCACGGATGTAAAAAATATTTCTCTTGGCTATTATGTAGACCTGACAGGCAGTATGCGCCTGAAGTGGATGGTGACCCTGTATGAGTATACCTTCGTTGTGGATACGGATCAGGAGAAAGAACTGACCGGTGTGACGGTAGGCGAATAGAGGAGAAAGGAGAACGCTCATGGAGTGGGGGAACGCGAAGAAATTCGTTATCATACTGCTGGTAATTCTGAATGTGGCACTGGCGGGACTTAATTACAGACAAAGGCAGGAAAATACCATGACCTCTGCTCAGGAACGTGCCATCTTTGAGGTTCTTTCTCAGAATGGGATCACCATGTATACGGAGTTGCCTACGAATGCCGTTTCTATGGCCAGACTGGAAGTGGAGCTACCGGATTACAGCAAGGAAACGCTGGAACGTCTTTTTTTCGGCGGTGAAAAAACCACAGTAACGGTCAGAGGCGACCAGAATATTTATCGGGGAGATGGGGCGACGCTGACATTGAATGGTGCGCAGGGGATGTTGAAGCGGGATGCTGTGGAAATGGGAAAGGGAGAAATGACCAAAGCAGATGCCCAGCGAGAAGCGCAAAAATTTATGGATGGTACGGAGTATTTCTTCGGGACTTACGATGAACCGATGGTAAGGGAGGGGGAAGAAGGCTACCGCGTGGATTTTTACGGCCTGTATAAAAGGGAAAATGTATTTGCCAATTATTTTTCTTTTCTGGTGACTCAAGGGGGAATCAAACAGATCGAGTTTGAATATTGCCCTGTCATCGGTGACAGCGGAGAAAAGCGAGAGCTGGCCTTTTCTGATGAAGCCCTGCTGACTTTTATGCGGGAATGGAAGAAAAATGGTACTGAAAAGCAGGCCACCATCCATCGGATTGAACTGGGCTATGATAAGATGGAACGCAGCACAGCATCCACGGACGGGGCCATCTATCTGGACCCTTGTTATCGTATTTATCTTTTGGAAGAAAAAGAACCGTATCTGGTCAATGCCTATACCTGCCAGATTTTCCATAAGGATTAAATCGGATGAGAAAAGAAAAAGTCTTAACGCATTTTGAACCGAACCAGTAAAATCGGACAATAGTAAAAAGAGACCTCTTATTGTAGAA
>CALFPN010000125.1 GCA_937919015.1 uncultured Clostridia bacterium | reverse complement strand
AGCAAAATAGGAGTAAAAAACAGTCTCAAGGAGTGAAAAATTATGAAAAAGAAGGTAACACTGGCTTTGACGGCGACGCTGCTTCTGACAGGCTGCAGCGATATTTCCCATGCCAGCATCACCCCCGTTTCCCGCGAGGACGGTAGCGGTACCAGAGGTGCTTTTGTGGAGCTGTTCGGGATTCAGGAAAAGGATGAAAATGGTGAAAAAGTGGACATGACCACCGATCTGGCGGAGATCACAAACAGTACGGCCGTCATGCTTTTAACGGTAACGGGAAATAAAAACGCCATCGGCTACATTTCCATGGGCTCTATGAACGATGCGGTGAAAACCCTGCAGATCGATGGTGTGGAAGCCACCTTTGAAAATATCAAAAACGGCAGTTATAAAATCGCCAGACCCTTCAATATTGCCACAAAGGCAGACGCAAGCCCCGCGGCCCGGGATTTTATCAGCTATATCCTGAGCGCGGAAGGGCAGCAGATCGTAGAGGAAAGCGGCTATATCAGCCGGGGCAATACGGGGGCCTATGTGCCTTCTCAGGCCAAAGGGAATGTGGTGGTCTCCGGTTCTTCTTCCGTAGCCCCTGTGGTGGAAAAGATCAAGGAAGCCTATGAAACCGTAAATCCCAATGTGACCATTGAAATGCAGCAGTCCGATTCTACCATTGGCATGAATTCCCTGAAGGAGGGGATGTGTGATATCGGCATGGCTTCCCGTGAACTGAAGGAAAGTGAGCTGGCAGCAGGGCTGATCCCTACGGTTATCGCCATGGATGGCATTGCTGTCATTACAAACCACGAAAACCCTGTGAATGGTCTTACCGGCGAAGATGTAAAGGCAATCTTTCAGGGCAAAGTGGATGAATGGGCGGAATTATAACCAAAACAACAACTTCCCCAAAAGGGAAGAAACGATAGATTACCAAGAAAAAAACGAACCGTACAAAAGAGAACAGAAAACAAATCGAAAAACAGTCCTTATATAAAAGGAGGAAAGAAAATGAAGGAAAATGGTATGAAATGGGTCTTCATGGTGGCGGCAGCCCTGTCCATTCTGGCGGTTGCCCTCATCTGTGTGTTCCTGTTTGCCAATGGTATTCCCGCCATCGGAAAGATCGGTGTTTTCGATTTTCTGCTGGGGCAGAAATGGAAACCGGGAAACAATATTTACGGCATCTTCCCGATGATCGTCGGCAGTATTTATGTAACGGCAGGGGCGATTCTCATCGGCGTCCCTCTGGGCATCCTCTGCGCCGTATTTCTGGCGTGGTTTTGCCCGAAAAATCTGTATAAGATCATTAAGCCTGCAGTGGAACTTCTGGCGGGCATCCCTTCCATCGTATACGGCTTCTTTGGTCTGGTGGTGCTGGTGCCGATCATGCAGAATCTTTTCGGCGGCAGCGGGAAAGGCATCTTAACGGCATCCATCCTGTTGGGCATCATGATCCTGCCCACCATCATCGGCGTATCGGAAAGCAGCATCCGTGCTGTGCCAAAGGCTTATTATGAAGGCTCTTTGGGGCTGGGGGCTACCCATGAACGCAGCGTATTTTTCGCCGTTTTGCCTGCAGCAAAGCAGGGCATTCTGGCGGGGATCATCCTCGGTGTCGGCAGAGCCATCGGGGAAACCATGGCGGTGGTTATGGTAGCAGGCAATCAGCCTGTGGTTCCCAACAGTATTTTCAGCGGTGTCCGTACCATGACCGCCAATATCGTTATGGAAATGGGCTATGCGGCAGACCTCCACAGGGAAGCTCTGCTGGGTACAGCCGTAGTGCTGTTTATCTTTATCCTGATTATCAATCTGTGTTTTTCCATGCTGAAAAGGAGGGCTGACTGATGGAACATATCGAAGCGATCAATAAGCAGTCCTTCAAGGAAAGACTGGCATCCTATAAAAGAAGTCCTCTGTCTTTGTTTCTGGCAGTGCTGGTGGTGCTTTCCGCTGCCATCACGCTGTTGGTACTGGCGGCTCTGCTGATCTACATTCTGGCAAAGGGCATCCCGAATCTGAAGCTGGAATTGTTTGAGTGGGAATATAATACCACCAACGTTTCCATGATGCCTGCCATCATCAATACCCTGACCATCACAGTGATGACCCTGCTCTTTGCGGTACCTGCCGGCATCTTCTCTGCCATTTATCTGGTGGAATATGCAAAACGAGGCAATAAATTCGTTTCTGTTGTCAGAATGACAACAGAGACTCTTTCCGGTATCCCTTCCATCGTGTTTGGTCTGTTCGGGTATCTGTTTTTCAATATCTATCTGGGCTGGGGCTATTCCATTCTGGGCGGTGCGCTGACCTTAGCCATCATGGTGCTTCCCCTCATCATGAGAACCACGGAAACGGCCCTGATGTCCGTCCCCGATGCGTTCCGTGAAGGCAGCTTCGGTCTGGGGGCAGGCAAGCTGCGGACGGTCTTCCGTGTGGTCCTTCCCTCTGCGGTGCCCGGTATTTTGGCAGGGGTCATCCTTGCCGTCGGCCGTATCGTCGGGGAAACGGCAGCCCTCCTCTATCCCGCCGGTACAGCGGCAGAGGTGGCAGATGGCTTCTTCTCCTCCGGCCGAACCCTGGCGGTACACATGTATGCCCTTCTGAATGAAGGTCTGTATATGGAACAGGCCTATGCCACAGCAGTCATCCTTCTGGTGCTGGTGGTGGGCATCAACGCATTGTCCTCCTTTATTGCAAAGAAAGCAGGTGTAAAAGAGTAATGGCAAACAGTAAAATTTCTGTCAGCAATTTAGACTTATATTACGGCGATTTCAAAGCCCTGAAAAATATCAATATTGAACTGCCCGAAAAAGAGATCACAGCCTTTATCGGCCCCTCCGGCTGCGGCAAATCCACGCTGCTGAAAAGCCTGAACCGTATGAACGATCTGGTGGAAGGCTGCAAGATCACAGGGCAGGTGCTTCTGGACGGGGAGGATATCTATAAAGGCATGGATATCAACCTGTTGAGAAAACGTGTGGGTATGGTGTTCCAGAAACCCAATCCCTTCCCCATGAGTATTTATGATAACGTGGCCTATGGCCCCCGTACCCATGGTATCCGCTCCAAGGTGCAGCTGGATGAGATCGTGGAAAAGGCTCTTCGTGATGCTGCCATCTGGGACGAAGTGAAGGACAGGCTGAAAAAGAATGCTCTCGGTATGTCCGGCGGTCAGCAGCAGCGGCTATGCATTGCCAGAGCACTGGCAGTACAGCCGGAAGTTCTCCTGATGGACGAACCCACTTCTGCCCTTGACCCCATTTCCACTTCCCGCATCGAGGAACTTGCGCTGGAACTGAAAAAAGAGTACACTATCATCATGGTGACGCATAACATGCAGCAGGCGACTCGTATTTCTGATAATACGGCCTTCTTCCTTTTGGGTGAAGTGGTGGAATTTGATAAAACGGAGAACCTGTTCTCCATGCCAAAAGATCAGAGAACAGAAGATTATATCACAGGGAGGTTTGGTTGATTTATGGTACGCAGTCGTTTTGATTCTCAGCTGGAACAGCTGAATGTGGAACTGATTAAAATGGGGGCTTTGTGTGAAGAAGCTATCACAGCTTCCGTTTCTGCCCTCATCAAATATGATAAGTCTGTGGTGCAGACGGTTTTTGAAAAAGACAATGAAATTGACAGAATGGAACGGGATATTGAAACCTTCTGTATGCGCCTGCTTTTGCAGCAGCAGCCTGTGGCAAAGGATTTGCGCGCCATTTCCTCTGCTCTGAAAATGATCTCCGATATGGAGCGTATTGGTGATCAGGCCGGGGATATTGCGGAAATTATGGCACAGCTGGGCGACCATGATACCCAGAGCAGACTGCATATTCAGGATATGGCAAGGGCGGCGGTAAAGATGGTTACAGACGCCGTGGATGCCTTTGTAAAGAAGGATCTGGAGCTGGCCCGTTCCGTAATGAAATACGACGATGTGGTGGATAACCTGTTCGATCAGGTAAAAACAGAGCTGATCGGCCTCATCGGGGAAGATACCCATAACGGTGAATGCTGTATCGACCTTCTGATGATCGCCAAATATCTGGAACGTATCGGCGACCATGCGACCAATATCGCAGAATGGGTCGAATTCTCCATCACAGGACAGCACGTCGTAGCGGAAGAGGAGAGATAATGTGATCACATACGACGAAATCAGACGAAATGAAGCGGTAAGAACCTATATCCAGCGGGCCGACGAATCTCTGGCGGCGCTGGGCTATACGGAGCATTCCTTTGCCCACGTGACAAAGGTGGCGGAAAATGTGAGATATATTCTGGAAACGTTAGGTTTTTCTCAGCATGAGGTGGAACTGGGCATGATCGCCGCCTATCTGCACGATATCGGCAATCTGGTGAACCGCTCTGAACACTCTCAGAGCGGCGCAGTCATGGCCTTCCGTATTCTGGATAGGATGGATATGCCTGCGGAGGATGTGGCTACCATTGTGACTGCCATCGGCAACCATGACGAAGGCACAGGGGTGCCCGTTAACGCCATTGCGGCGGCCCTGATTCTTGCGGATAAGAGTGATGTGCGCCGCAGCCGTGTCCGCAATCAGGAAAAGAAGAGTTTTGATATTCATGACAGGGTAAACTATTCTGTGGAAAAATCCGTACTGAAGATCAATCAGGAACATAGTCTCATTAAACTGAAATTGTCTGTAGATACCCACTATAGCTCTGTGATGGATTATTTTGAAATCTTTTTGCAGCGTATGGTGATGTGCCGAAAAGCGGCGGAAAAACTGGGACTGACGTTTAAACTGATGATCAATGAACAGTCCCTGATTTAAGGCGGTGGAAAACAATGTTGATTTATTTGGTAGAAGATGATAACAGCATTCGCGAACTGGTGGCCTATACGCTGCAAAGTGCAGGTTTTCGGGCGGAGGGTTTCGAAAAGCCTTCCGCTTTTTGGCATGCCTGCGAAACGCAGCTGCCCGATCTGGTGCTCTTGGATCTGATGCTGCCGGAAGAGGACGGCATCAGTATCTTGAAAAAACTGCGGATGGAGCCAAAAACAAAGAAAATGCCCATTATCCTGCTGACGGCAAAAAGCAGTGAATATGACAAGGTCATGGGGCTGGAAAACGGTGCCGATGACTATGTGGCAAAGCCCTTCAGTATGATGGAGCTTCTGGCAAGGGTGAAAGCCCTGTTGCGCCGTGTGGAAAAGGATGAAAGTGCGGGTCTTGTGGTGGGCAGCCTTTCTGTGAATAAGGAAAGGCATGAAGTGATGGCAAAGGGAGAAGCAGTGACATTGACGCTGAAGGAATTTGAACTGCTTTGCCTGCTGATGGAAAACAAAGGAAAAGTCCTGACCAGAGACCAGCTTTTAAACAGCATCTGGGGGTATGAATTTGACGGAGAAAACAGGACTGTGGACGTACATATCCGTACCCTGCGCCAGAAGCTGGGCAAATCCGGCGACTGCATTGAGACGGTGCGGGGCATCGGCTACAAGATCAGTGCCGACTGACCGGCGGAGGGATAGAAGTTGAAAAATATGACCGCCAAATTATTTCGAAATTCCACGGCAGTAGCTGTCTCTGTGATGGTGCTGTCCATTGCCCTGTTTTTGGGGATGCTGTACCAGTACTTCAGCAACCAGCTGATGACCGAGCTGGAGACGGAGACCTGGCTGGTAGCCCAGGGCGTGGAGCTCAACGGGATGGACTATCTCACCGGGCTCAACACGGAAAACCGGGTGACCTGGGTGGATACAGACGGTACTGTGCTCTATGACAGCCAGGCCGACGCAGCTACTATGGAAAACCATGGTGACCGGGAGGAGATCCAGCAGGCGATGACCGGTCAGTCCGGTATCGCCCGGCGCTACTCCTCCACCCTGGCCCAGCAGACCCTGTATGCCGCCCGACGGCTCAATGACGGCACCGTGATCCGTGTGGCCAGCGCGCAGCAGACGGTGGTGACCCTGCTGCTGTCCATGGTACAGCCGATTTTGATCATTCTGGCTCTGTCGCTGCTGATTTCGGCCGTGCTGGCCTCCCGAATGGCCAAGCGAATCATTCGCCCCATTGTCAATCTGGACTTGGAGCACCCGGAGGACTGCGACACCTATGAGGAGCTGACCCCCCTGCTCTCCCGCATCAAGCACCAGAACGATACCATCCAGCAGCAGCTGCTGCAGCTGCAGCAGAAGCAGCAGGAGTTTGCCGCTTTGACGGAAAATATGTCCGAAGGTTTTCTGCTGATGGACCGGCATGGCCATGTGCTCTCCTATAATAAGGGCGCGCTGAACCAGCTGGGTGCTCAGGCACCGCAGGGAGAGGTGAATGCCCTGGTGCTCAACCGCAGCGAAAGCTTCCGCCAGGCAGTGGATGAGGTGCTTTCCGGCCACCGCAGCCAGCAGATGCTGCGTCTGAACGGCCGCTGCTGCCAGTTGCTGGCCAACCCGGTCATGCAGGGTGAGGAGCAGATGGGCGCGGTGATGGTCCTGTTGGATGTCACCGAGCAGGAGCAGCGGGAGGACCTGCGGCGGGAGTTTACCGCCAACGTCTCCCATGAGCTGAAGACCCCGCTGACTTCCATCTCCGGC
>CALFPN010000124.1 GCA_937919015.1 uncultured Clostridia bacterium | reverse complement strand
GTTGGCATGTTTATCGCCTGCAACCCCAACAACCCCACAGGCACAGCCATCCATGTAGAAGAAATGCGTACCATTCTGGAACACTGCAAAAAAATCGGTGCATCCGTCATGATCGACGAAACCTATATCGAATTTTCCGACATTCTGGATGACATCTGCTCCATCCCTCTGGTCAAAGAATTTGATAACCTCTTCGTCATCCGCGGTACATCCAAATTCTTTGCAGCCCCCGGCATCCGTCTGGGCTATGGCATGAGCTCCAATCAGGCATTTCTGGATCGTTTCAAAACAAATTCCGACCCCTGGAGCGTAAACTCTCTGGCAGATTTCATCGGTCAGAGAATCTTCACAGATTTCGAGTTTCATAAAAAAACCCAGAAACTGGTTTCCGAGGAAAGAAGAAAAGCCTTCGCAGAGCTTTCCACATGGAAAAATATCGTGGCATTTCCTTCTGAAGCTAACTTCATCCTGCTGAAACTGAAAACAGACAAGGTAACCGCCCATGATCTGTTTGAAAAATGCATCCTGAAAAAAATGCTCATCCGCGATGCATCTTCCTTTACATTTCTGGATGAATCCTTCCTGCGTTTCTGCATCCTTTCTCCCGAAAACAATGCAGCCCTGCTGGCGGAACTGAAATCCATCGTAGAGGAATAAACTGCTATCGTAAGGAATGGGAAACTGCACATATTATCTCAGAACGACTCTCGTTTTGAGGTGATCTTATGAATCAGACCATCAGCCGCAAAGACCTTTGCGGCTATTTATCTCTATTGCGAAATGCTTTGACGGAAAAGGATCTTTTCCCTGCCCCAAATGTGATTTTTCTGGGCAACCGTGCTCTCTATCATCATCTGGCAAAACAGCCCTGTGAGGGAGATACCATCGGCGGCATCCTGAAAAAAATAGAGACCTGCATCCCTCTGGCCGTAACGGAGGAAAGCTTCTCTCTTTTCCTTTCCGCCTGCAGAGAACCAAAAACAGAACGCACCCGCAGCTTTCTGGAAAGCAGCAAGGCGGATTTTCTTCTGCTGGTGCATCAGACGGCAAAGGATGAACAGCAGTGGCGCGCCCTGACTGCCCTTTGCGAAAAATTGCGGCAAAGAAATATCCAAATTTAAAAGGAGGTGTTTTCCGTGGACAACAAGCCCTACAGAAGTTTAAACGAATACTACCGTGAAATTTTCGGCAGAAAAACCGCAAAGATCTCTCTGGACGGGGGCTTTACCTGTCCCAACCGAGACGGCAGATGCGGCACAAGGGGCTGTCTTTTCTGCAGCGCAGGGGGCAGCGGTGATTTTGCGGAAAACGCCGCCCTTTCCATTACAGAGCAGGTGGAGCAGGGCAAAGCCCAGACCGTCGAAAAATGGAAAGACCCCGCTTATATCGCCTATTTTCAGGCCTTTACCAACACCTACGCCCCTGTGGCGGAATTGCGCCGGAAGTACGAAGAAGCTCTGGCCTGCGACGGCGTAGAGGGTATCTCCATTGCCACCAGAGGCGACTGTCTGCCTGCGGATGTGCTGGAGCTGCTTTCGGAACTAAACCAAAAAACCAAACTCTGGGTGGAGCTGGGGCTGCAGACCGCCGATGAGGCTTCCACCAAACGCATTCGCCGGGGCTATCCTCTCTCTGTGTTTGAAAAAGCCGTTCATGACCTAACAGAACGAGGTATTCCTGTCGTCGTCCATGTCATTCTGGGACTGCCGGGAGAAAACAGAGAAACCATTCTGCGCACCATCGACTGCGTGAACCGGCTGCCCGTACAGGGCATCAAACTGCAGCTTTTGCATGTCCTTTCCGACAGCGACCTTGCAGAAATTTACGAAGCAGGAAACTATACGCCCCTGACCAAAGAGGAATACATATCCCTTGTGGGTGACTGCATCGCCCATCTCAGGAAGGATATCGTCATCCACCGTCTGACGGGCGACGGCGACAAAAACACCCTTCTGGCTCCTTTGTGGAGCCTCAGAAAGAGGGATGTCCTCAATTCTATCCACAAACATCTGAAAGAAAACAGAATTCAGCAAGGAATGTCCTGTAAATTTGACTGATGTTATTTACAAGAAAAGCGAAAATGTGCTAATATTTGTATTGCATGAAAGCAAAATCTGACTGAAAGGAGGTCTTTCCATGTCCATGCAGTATTCCACAAAAAAACTGGCGGAAAATAAACTCATCATCCTGCATCTGCTGCAGAAAATGGGGATTTCCCTTTCCAATAGTGAAATTTGCCAGTTCCTGCTGGAAAAAAATTATATGGATTATTTTTCCATTCAACAGTACCTTTCCGAACTGGAAACTGCCGGCTGGCTGGAAAAGACCCAGGAACAGAACCATACCCGCTACACCCTGACCGATGACGGGGAGGAAGTGATGAATTACTTCATCAATCGTATCTCTGATGATGTCAAAAACGAGATCAACACCTATGTCAGGGAAAACAGCAAGCGGATCCGTGCAGAATATGCCGTAACCGCCAATTATTTTCCGGAACTGAACGGTGATTTTCTGGTAAAATGCGGCCTTTGTGATGATGCAGGGGCAACCCTGATGGAAATCAGCGTTTCCGTTGTTTCCAAAAATCAGGCACAGAATATCTGCCGCAACTGGAAGAAAAACGTAAACCAGTATTATCGGGAATTTCTTTCTTCCCTTGCCAAAGCAGAAAACAATTTGCCCGAAGAATAAAGCTTACATAATAAAAAAGCGACAGCTAAGGATATTCTTAGCTGTCTTTTTTATTGAGGAAAAATATATGTCTACTTTTACAAAGTATAAAGAGGCTTTCATTCTTTTGCTTTGATCTTACAGATGCCCTGAGTCATACCGCCCATGGGGCAGAACGTACACCAGGTACGGGGTTTATACAATGCCATCACGATGAGACCAATGAGGGTGGAGGTCAGCATCATGCTATACAGTCCAAAACTGAACTGCGCCACCCACGGAAGGGTAGTTCCTGCCCGATAGGCCCAGTCCCAAGGCAGACGGAATGTCCAGAACAGAGTGACGGCTTCTTTCAGGCTGTTTGCCCCCGCTGCCACCAGATAGGTCTGATAAAGCATGTTTGCAAACATCGTCATAAAAAAGATCAGAAACCCGTAACGAAACCATTTTGCCGTCAGAAATTTCGGCGTTGGTTTGTTGCGGGACAGTTTTCCGCCTAACTTTGCAAACAGCTGCCCTCTGCCGCAGAAATTGTTGCAGAAAGCCTTATTCCCGCCGAAAATTGCCAGTAGCAGCGGCAGCAGGAATTCGATCATCCCCAGCCACGCAAAGAGGATATTGAAAAAGCCCAGACTGAAATAAACGATCTCCCAGATCCAGAAGGAATCATACCAGTGTGTTTTCTTGCTCATACCTCCGCCTCCTTCAGCTGGATACAGCCGGCAGGGCAGGTTCTTGCGCAGATGCCGCAGCCGATGCATTTTTCCGTGTCTACCACCGCATAACAGCCCTTCCAGATGGTGATGGCTTCCTTGGGGCATGCCTTTCGGCAGGCACCGCAGGAAACGCAGATATTTTTGTCGGGCTCTGCCCATTTTTTCTTTCTCATAATATATGCCTCCTAAAAACCATTCGTAAGGCACTGCCTTACGAATGACCTTGCTCCGCAAGTCTTTTTCCATCTCCAAAGCCAAAACCTTGCAAGCAAGCTTCTTCTTTGTATCTGCAAAACGGTTTTCTCCGCTTTCCAACAAAAAACTCTCTTTCTGATCTTATCCTATCAAAAAGAGAGTTTTCTTTCTGTGATTATATTACAGATAACTGCGCAGTTTCGCCTTATCGATGATCTGAATTTTTCCGCGGGAAAGGGCTACGACCCCTTCCTCCACAAAGTATTTCAGCACTTTTGTCACCACTTCTCTGGCACTGCCGATGAAGCGGGCCACTTCTTCATGGGTCAGGCGGATAGTCATATCTCCCGTTTCTGCCATTTCATCCCAGAGGAAATGGGCAACCCTTTTGTCCACGCCCATAAACAGGATCTGCTGCATGGTCCACATGACATCAGAGAAATTTTCTACCACTCTTTTATAAAGAGATAATTCTACCATGGGGTTGGTGTCCATCACCTCATGCAGCACAGGAGAAGGCAGAACCACCAGTTCCGCATCCTGCACTGCTTCGATCAACACATCAAAGACGATGGCATCCATCAGACAAGAGGCCGAAAGCACACAAAGTTCCCCCTGATGCAGACGATAGAGGGTTACTTCTCTGCCCTCTTCGGAAACGATATAGACCCTGAGCTGCCCCTGCGCCACATGCACGATGCCACTGCATTCCCCACAGCCACGATGGAGGATCTCTCCTTTTTTCATCCTCTGAGAAACCACGCCTTCAGAAACCATATCCCGTTCCTTTTCATTCAACTGTTCCCAGAAGGGAAAAATATTTTGAAACTCCATAATCAAACCATTCCTTACTTTCTGTTTCTTGCTTCCAAACGATAAATCGGCGCACCTTGGGCAGAGAATTTTTCTTCGTATTCCGTCATGATATTGCCTTCGTAATCGCTGTTATGCAGATCAAGGCTAATATTAGACAGCATCCAGTCATCGGCACAGAATTCATTCAAAGAAAACTCAAACAGCCCTCTGTTGTCTGTTTTGAAGAAAATTTCTGCGTTTTCTCCCATAACACGGCGGTATTCCTGCAGGAAACCACGATAGGTCAGGCGACGTTTATAGGTACGTTTTTTAGGCCAAGGGTCACTGAAGTTCAGATACAGTCTCTGAAATTCGCCCACTTCAAACAAATCGGACAGGTTGGAGGCATTATCCCATACAAAAGCAAGATTGGGCAGCTCTTCATCGGCACGTCTTGCCGCCATTGCCACTACGGTTTCCTGCCTTTCGATGCCGATGAAATTCACATCGGGGTAAGTTTCCGCATTCTTGCGCAGGAAACCGCCCTTGCCGCAGCCGATCTCTACATAAATGGGATTATCATTACCGAAATATTCTCTCCATTTGCCCTTCTTTTCGGGGGCATCGTTGATGACAAGGGTATTATCCAATAATTCCTGAGATGCCCAGGCTTTTTTTCTCACTCTCATATATATACTCCTTTAATGTTGATTTTTCAAAAATAACATATTGAGTATACATGGAAATGCCTGTTTTTTCAACTGTTCCGCTCCAAAAAACACATCCAATAGCCCCAGTCATCGTCCACCCTGCGAAATGTTCCAAAACCGAAGGTTTCCGCATCGGCGGCATCGGCTTCGTTGTAATGATTGGGCAGCCCCAGCCAGATACCATCTGCCTTTTCCTGCAGGATCAAATGATGATATTTCCGATAGGGCAGCAGGAAGAAAAACTCCTTCTGCCATTTTAACGGAATCTGCGACAACAGCGTCATTTCCTCTAAAGACAGGCATTTCCACTGTTCCCCATCCCCAAAGGGGGATAATTCCCGATTGGTGGCAAACAGCATTTCCTTGGGTTCCACAGGCAGTTTTCTTGTTTTTTCCTGCATTTCCACTGAAGGCGGTACGGGTTTTTCGCCCATATTGCGGATCTGTTCCGTTTCTTCATGGCTCAAAACGCCGGTTTCTTCCAGCTCCTCCAACTCCTGCTGCAGCCGCATCTCCTGACTGCGCAGCTCCGCGATACGGGCATAGCGCTCGTCCATGTCGGCGCCCTCGGGGTCGGCGCTCATGAGGGTCTCACGCTCGAAGGTGACATTCTCCAGATCCTGCCGCACTTCCAGCAGGCGGTTGATGTCAGCATCCTTCAGGTTGAGATCGGAGCAGGCCTCGTCGATGAGGTCGATGGCCTTGTCGGGCAGGAAGCGGTCGGTGATATAGCGCTCAGAGAGGACCACCGCCTGGCGGATGATGCCCTCGGAGATCTTTACCCCGTGATATTTCTCATAGTTGGGGGCCAGGCCCTGCAGGATCTTCACAGAGTCCTCGATGGAGGGCTCGTTGACGGTGACGGGCTGGAAGCGGCGCTCCAGAGCGGTGTCCTTTTCAATGTGCTTGCGGTATTCGTTGAAGGTGGTGGCGCCGATCACCTGGATCTCGCCACGGGACAGCGCCGGCTTGAGGATGTTGGCGGCGGACATACTGCCCTCCGCATCGCCGGTGCCCACCAGATTATGCACCTCGTCAATAAACAGGATGATGTTGCCCGCCGCGCGGACCTCGTCCACCAAGCCCTTAATGCGGCTCTCGAACTGTCCGCGGAACTGGGTGCCCGCCACCAGAGCGGTCAGATCCAGCAGGTGCACCTCCTTGTCCAGCAGACGGGGCGGCACCTGCCCGCGGGCGATGCGATCCGCCAGACCCTCGGCGATGGCGGTCTTACCCACGCCGGGCTCGCCGATGAGGCAGGGGTTATTCTTAGTGCGGCGGCTAAGGATCTGGGTGACGCGGTAGATCTCCCGCTGACGGCCGATGGTGGGGTCCATACGCCCCTCCCGCGCCTTGGCGGTCAGATCGGTGCAGTACTGATCCAGAAACTTCCGCTTTTTCTCCTGTTTCTTATCTTTTTTCTTCTCAGTCTTGCCGTCGGCGGGGGCAGCACCCTCGGGACGGGGACCGCCAAAGAGATTCTGCAGGAAGGGGAAGGACGGCGCTCCGCCGGGGGAAAATCCCTCCTCGTCGGCGCCCTCCTCCTCGGCCATAGCCAGCATATCCGACATCTGGCTCTCCATCTGCTCCATATCCTCGTCGCTGATGCCGAATTTCTCCAGCATCTGGTTGACGGGACCGATGTTCATCTCCTTGGCACAACGCAGGCAATAGCCCTCGTTGCGGCTCTCGTTGCCGTCCATACGGGTGACGAATACCACAGCCGGACGACTCTTACACTTTGCACACAGCATCATAATTGCAATTACCCTTTCTCCGGGATCTCGTCGGTGTCGGCAACGGCTGCCGACTCACACTCACCACGGCTGATGCGGATAAACATCCGCAGATAGCCGGCAAAGGCCATCAGCATACACAGACCGGCAACCCCGATCAGCGCCCACTCGGCCATGGGCGGCAGGACGTCGCCCCACACCACCAGCACCAGCATACACACGTAAAATACCACGGTGGACAGCTTGCCAAACCATTTCGACCCGCGGACCTCACAGCCCTTTTTCAGCAGGATGATGCCGCCGATGGCCTGGCACCCCTCCTTAACGAGGCACAGCGCCGCCAGAGGCAGTATCTCGGGATAGTGGGTGGCCAGCGCCACCACCACCGCCACCTGGGTCAGCTTGTCGGAGATGGGGTCCAACAGCTTGCCGCAGTCGGTGATCATATTGAATTTTCTGGCGATCACGCCGTCCAGCACGTCGGTCAAGCCCGAAACCAGCAGGGTCCAGAACGCCCAGTCCTCCCGCCCCGTCAGGTACAGCGTCAGAAACACCGGCACCAGCAGGATGCGGAACAGGGACAGGGCATTGGGGATATTCCACTGCCAACGGACATTCAGAATTTGCATATCTTACACCTCGAACGTATTTAGATATATCGCTATTTATGCCGTCACGGTAAACAGGTCCAGCAAATAGGTCTGCAGGGGGTTGATCTGGTTGAGCCACTTAACGACGATGGTGGACTCCACCACCTCGGTGGACAACAGCGGCACCAGACCGGTGGCCGCCACCGCCTGCAGGAGGGTGGCGATCAGCAGCGCCCACAGGGCACCCTGCACCACGCCCGCCACGATGCCCAGGGCCTTATTCGCCTGCTTGAGCACCGGCATTTTTGCCAGCACGTTCAGCAGCTTGAGCAGCAGC
>CALFPN010000123.1 GCA_937919015.1 uncultured Clostridia bacterium | reverse complement strand
CCTTGTGAAAGGGGTCAATGCCCGTATTTTCCCTGTGGGCCGACTGGATTATGATACCTCTGGTCTGCTTCTCTTGACAAACGACGGTGACCTGACTTACAAACTGACCCATCCCAAGCATGACGTGGATAAGACTTATATTGCAAAACTGTATGGTATTCCCGATGAAGGCGCGCTGCAGAAATTCCGCAGAGGTGTGACCATCGATGGGGTGAAAACAAAACCTGCAAAAATCCAGATCATTGATAAGGATAAAGACGGTCGTTTCTGTACAGCAGAAATCATCATCCACGAAGGCAGAAACAGACAGGTCAGAAAAATGTGTGAAGCCATCAAGCACCCCGTTGCCCAGCTGCAGAGGGTTGCTACAGGCGATTTGAAACTGGGTGATCTTCCCAAAGGCAAATATCGCCACCTGACTGAAAAAGAAGTGAAATATCTGAAAAAACTGTAAAAAGAAAGCCTCCTGTAAAACAGGGGGCTTGTTTTATGGCAGTTTGTAAAAATGGGGGCCGCACATGCTTTCATGGGTATGGACGTATGTCCATTTTCCTTCGGGGCTGAACAGATAGAAATCTGAAAAGGGGATAAAGTCGTGGTCGAAATCCTCTGCTTTGAACAGATGGGCATTCTCCACCAGATAGGCTTTATCGGTGTGCTGCCAGAAAAGATAAAGGGAATCCTTTGGTTCTGCATCGAAAGCGGCTCTGGCTTCATCATCTTCCAGAGCATCCAATACAGGAAAACTGAACAGATGCCAGCGGAACTGCTCGAAATGGACTTCCTTTCGTTTCTCTTTTGGAACGGAGGAGGCGAAGAGTTTTGTCCATTTTGCTTTTGTGGTGCGATCATTGACAGGCGTGAAACGGAGCCCTCTTTCGTATAGCTCTTTCAGAAATTGTTTATAGTTATATTCCTGTATATGTATATCCCATTCCAGTGCGGCGTTTTGCAGTTTGTGCAGAAGGGAAAGTCGGATATCCACTTCGTTGTCATCGGGTATATCACAGGTTTTTTCCATTTCCTCGAAATAGGCATCGTAATTAAACATTTTATTTTCCATGGCAAAGTACCTCCTTTTTTCAATATAGCAGGGTGATTTTTATTTTTCAATATAACAGGGGGATTTGTAAAAAAGTTGTAAGAACCAGCTTTAGCGCATTTGTGCTTGAAAGAATATACCGCTTGCGGTACAATATTATATTAGGAAAATATTGATTGAATGGAGGAAACAGCCTCATGGAAAATAAAAAAACAAGATTTTATCTGATCCGTCACGGCGAAACGGATTGGAACAAAGGCGGCCGTTATCAGGGCTGCACAAATATACAGCTGAACGACGCAGGCAGAGAACAGGCCCGTTTGTTAGGGGAACGCTTCAAATATCTTCCCTTGGATGTGGTGTATGTATCCCCTCTGGACAGGGCGGTGGCAACGGCAGAGCCTGTAGCCGCTTCCCATGGCCTGACACCCATCAAGGACGCGCATTTCAAGGAAATCAACTTTGGGGAATGGGAAGGACATACCATCGCGGAGCTGTCCGAAAAATATGGCAGAGCATATACAGATTTTTTTGCAAATCCCTTTGACCATCCTGTGCCGGGGGAAGGTTCCTTCCAGAATGCCATGGATCGTGCCCTCGAAGGGTTCAACATCCTTGCGGAAAGACATAAAGGGCAGAATGTAGCCATCGTTTCCCATGGCGGTTTGCTGCGTGTGATGCTGGTTGGCCTGTTGGAAATGGGGGATGCTTTCTATCGTAAAACCTGGATGACGAATACATCCATCACCATGCTGGATGTGATGGAAGACGGCAGAAAACTGCTGATGACACTCAACGACAAAGCCCATTTAGAGATGGCAGAGTTATTCAAGAAGGGTGAATGATATGAAGAAAAAAGTAATTGTGGTCGGGGCCGGTGCGGCGGGGCTGATGGCAGCAGGCCGTGCGGCGGAAAAAGGCCATGAAGTGCATTTATATGAAAAAAATAATCGGATCGGGAAAAAGATCCTCATTACAGGCAAGGGCCGCTGCAATGTGACCAACGACAGCGATGTGGAAGGTCTTCTGGATAATATCCCCGGCAATCCTTATTTTATGTATAGTGCTTTCTACCAGCTGGACAGCTTCGGCACACAGGAATTTTTCAAAAACCTTGGTCTGGAACTGAAGGTGGAGCGTGGTAAAAGGGTTTTCCCTGTTTCGGATCGTTCTCTGGATGTGGTGCTGGCTCTGGAAAAATATATCAAGCAGAATAAGGTGAAGCTTCATCTGGAAAGTCCTGTGGACAGCATCCTCATTGAAGATGGACAGGCTGCGGGCATCCGCCTGAAAAATGGAAAAGAAGAAAAAGCCGACGGTGTCATCGTCTGCACCGGCGGTCTTTCTTATCCGGGGACAGGTTCTACGGGGGATGGCTATCGTTTTGCAAAGGCAGCAGGTCACCATGTGACAAAACTGTATCCTTCTCTGGTACCTTTGAAAACGGCAGAAAATTGGTGCCATGAACTGATGGGTCTGAGCCTGAAAAACATCGAAATTACAATCAAAAATAACAAGGGCAAAAAGGTTTATACAGACTTCGGGGAAATGCTGTTTACCCATTTTGGTGTTTCCGGCCCTGTCATCTTAAGTGCCAGCAGACATATCATCCTGACCATAGAAGAGGGCTACAAACTATACATTGATATGAAGCCTGCCATGGATGAAAAGAAGCTGGATGCCAGACTGCTGCGGGACTTTGAAAAATTTGCAAACAAAGACTTTATCAATTCTCTGGATGAACTGCTGCCCCAGAAACTGATCCCTGTGATCGTGGAATTGGCGGAAATTGATCCTCGTAAGAAGGTCAACAGCATCACCAAGGAAGAAAGAAAACGTCTGGTCGGCCTTTTGAAAGCACTGCCTCTGACCATTACTGGGGTAACAGGCTATAACGAAGCAGTTGTGACCTGCGGCGGTATCGAGACTGACGAGATCGATCCTTCCACCATGGAAAGCAAACTGGTGAAAAACCTGCATTTTGCGGGTGAAGTTCTGGATGTAGACGCCTATACAGGCGGTTTCAATCTGCAGATCGCATTTTCCACAGGCTATACTGCCGGGGAATTCGTCTGTCAGGAATAAGGAGGAAAGAAATATGAAACGATTTGCCATTGCGGTGGACGGCCCTGCGGGCAGCGGTAAGAGTACGGTTGCCAAGGCTGTTGCCAGAAAACTGGGCATTATTTATGTAGATACCGGAGCCATGTACCGCACGGTGGCCCTGCACTGCAGACAGAAAAACATTGCATGGGAACAGGAAGCGGAAGTGGTCTCTGCGCTGGATTCCTTGAAAATGAAGATCGTTCCCGAAGAAGGTGGTCAGAAAATCTTTCTGAATGATGTGGATGTGACGGCGGAGGTTCGTGCGGCGGAAATCGGTAAAGGTGCATCGGCCGTTGCGGTTTACCCCAAGGTAAGAGAACGCATGGTGGAACTGCAGCAGGAAATGGCGAAGGTACATTCTGTCATCATGGATGGCAGAGACATCGGTACTGTTGTGCTGCCTGATGCGGAAGTGAAGATCTATCTGGATGCCGGTGTGGAAGAACGCGCAAGACGCCGTGTGGGCGAACTGGAGGCCAAAGGCGAACCGGCAGATTTCGAAGAAATCAAGAAAATGATCATCCAGAGAGATTATAACGATATGAACAGAGAACACAGCCCTCTGAAAAAAGCTGATGATGCCATTGTTCTGGATTCCACCAGCATGACAGTGGAGGAAGTGGAACAGGCCATCATGGATATCGTGGCGGAAAGGGTGTAAGAAATATGAAAAATGAATCTTTTATTGCAAATCTGCTGGTCGGTATCATGAGACTGTGGTTTGCGATCATGTTCAAAGTAGAGATCATAGGGAAGGAAAATGTACCTGCAGAAGGCAATGCCATCATTTGCTGCAATCATTACAGCAATTATGACCCCTTTGCAGCAGCCATTTATCTGGATAGGCTGCCCCGTTATATCGGCAAAAAGGAACTGTTTGAAAATAAGATCCTTGCATTTCTTCTGAAGGAAGTAAAGGTATTCCCCATCGATAGAAAGGCTACCATGGATATGAAGGCGGTAAAACAGGCGTTGAAGATATTGAAGGAAGGCGAGATTCTGGGGATCTTTGCAGAAGGCAAGCGTGTCAAAGAGGGGGAACAGGTAGATGCAAAGGGCGGTGTGGCTCTTTTCGCGATGAAGGGCAATGCCAATGTGATCCCCTGTGCCATCAGCGGCAAATATAAATTCCGCGGCAAAATCAGAGTGGAATATGGAGAACCTCTGACGTTAGATGAATTCCGCGGTCAGAAGCTGACAGCAGATGTGATGACACAGATCACAGACATTGTTATGGGCAAAGTGGAAGAAATGAAGGTGAAGGCATGAGCAATGTAATGTTGGCGGAGTCTGCAGGCTTCTGTTTTGGTGTAAAGCGTGCTATTGAAATGGCTTATGCAGAGATCGAAGAAAATAATGGTGAGCCCTTGTATTCCTATGGCCCGCTGATCCATAACAAAGAAGTGACCAATGATTTGGATAAAAAAGGTCTGCATATCATTGAAAGTCTGGATGGTATTGACAAAGGTACAGTGGTCATTCGTTCCCATGGCGTCGGTAAGTTCCTCTATGATGCACTGGAGGAAAAAGGAATGAAGATCGTAGATGGCACTTGTCCTTTTGTCAAAAAGATCCATAACATCGTAAATGAAGCATGGAACGATGGCAAAAGCATCATCATTGCCGGAGACGGCAGGCATCCCGAAGTGATGGGCATTAATGGCTGGTGCGGCAACAGTGCCGTCATTCTGGAAAGTCCGGAAGAAGCAGCGGCGGCAGAATTGGATGTGGATAAAAAATATGCTGTTGTGGTGCAGACAACATTCCGACAGAGTAAATTCGATGATATGATCGAAATTTTGAAAGGAAAAGGGCTGCACCTTGATATTTCTCAAACTATCTGCTCTGCAACGGAAAAACGTCAAAAAGAAGCTATGGAACTGTCTAAAACTGTCGATAAAATGATTGTAATCGGCGACAAAAAAAGTTCGAATACACAAAAATTGGTGGAAATCTGTAAAAAAAATTGTGAGAATACCGTCCATATTGAAACAATTTGCGATTTGGTGTTGAAAAGTTTCTCAAAGGGTGATAAAATAGGTATAACTGCAGGTGCGTCTACACCGCCTGCAATAATTAAGGAGGTAGTTGTTACTATGAGTGAAAATGTAAAAGTTGAAGAAATGAGTTTTGAACAGATGTTGGAAGAATCCCTCGTTACACTGCATACTGGTGACGTTGTAAAAGGCACAGTTATCCAGGTAGTTGGCGAAGAAGTTTCCGTTAACCTGGGTTTCAAATCTGACGGTGTTATCCCCAGAGGCGAATTTTCCAGAGATACAACAGTAGTTCCCAGCCAGGTTGTGAAAGCTGGTGATGAAATCGAAGTATTCGTTGTTCGCGTTAACGATGGTGACGGCAACGTTCTGCTGTCCAGAAAACGCATCGAAGAACAGAAGGGCATGGAAGATATCGAAAAAGCGTTCAACGAAAAAACAGTTGTTACAGGTACAGTAACAGACGTTGTAAAAGGCGGTCTGATCGCTATCGTAAACGGCGTAAGAGTATTCATTCCCTCTTCTCAGGTTTCCAACAGATTCATCGAAGACCTGTCCGTATTCAAAGGTCAGGAACTGGAATTCAACATCATCGAAATGGACAGAGTAAAACGTCGTATCATCGGCGGCAGAAAAGCTCTGGTTGAACAGGAAATCGCAGCGAAGAAAGCAGCTCTGTTCGAAACAATCGAAGCAGGCAAAAAAATCGCTGGTACAGTATCCAGACTGACAGATTTCGGTGCATTCGTTGATCTGGGCGGCGTAGACGGTCTGATCCACATCTCCGAAATGAGCTGGGGCAGAATCTCCAACCCCAGAGAAGTACTGAAAGAAGGTCAGGCTGTTGAAGTATTCGTTCTGGATGTAGACAAAGAAAAAGGCAAAATCAGCCTGTCCCTGAAAGATGCAAGCATGAACCCTTGGACACTGGCAGTGGAAAAATACGCTGTAGGTACAGTTGTTGAAGGTAAAGTAGTTCGTATGGTACCTTTCGGTGCATTCGTTGAACTGGAACCCGGCGTTGATGGTCTGGTACACATTTCTCAGATCGCAAACAAACATGTAGTAAAACCTGAAGATGAACTGAAGGTTGGCGAAGTAATCAACGTGAAAGTTCTGGAAGTTAACTCCGAACAGAAAAAAATCAGCCTGTCCAAACGTCAGGCAGATGCTCCTGTAGAAGAAGCTCCCGCAGAAGAAGCTCCTGCAGCAGAATAATTCGCGTGTTAGAACCCCCGTTGTGGCGTAACCACGATGGGGGTTTTTCTTTTTGCTTTCTGTAAAAAAATCAATGCAAAGAAATTCTGGTTTGTTTTTTTATTCGTTTTTTTTGTTCAGTGAAAAGACGGGAAAAACAAGCATTTTTACGGGTTTTGTTCAGAAAATAAAATTTTGTTTATTTTATATTCATTCGGTTTTTCGATAATATTGAAAAAGTTTATAAAATCGGCATATCCATAGAAAAAGCTTTGGAAATTGATTAAAAAACTGACATTGTTACACATGAATTTTTATGCTATACTTTTAAGTAATTTGACGGAGTAAAGGAGAGAAGCGCATGGAAAAGAAAAAAATGATGCATACCATCGATCACACTCTGTTAAAACAGGATGCAACATGGAAACAGATTTGCGATCTATGCATAGAAGGCATAGAAAACTCTGTGGCATCTGTATGCATCCCGCCTTCTTTTGTAAAACAGGCAGCGGAATTTGTGGAAGGAAAACTTCCCATCTGCACAGTCATCGGTTTTCCGAATGGATATCAGACTACAGCAATCAAAGCCATGGAAGCGGCGCAGGCTGTGAAAAATGGCGCGGATGAAATCGATATGGTCATCAATATCGGCTGGGCAAAGGAAAAGAGATATGCTGATATTTTGGAAGAAATCAATGCGGTCAAGGAAGCATGTAATGGGAAACTTCTGAAAGTCATCATCGAAACCTGCCTTCTGACAGAAGAAGAAAAAATCGCACTTTGCGATGTGGTGAGCCGCTCTCAGGCGGAATTCATCAAAACCAGCACAGGCTTTGCCGGCGGCGGGGCCACACTGGCGGATATCCAGCTGTTCAAAAAATATGTGACAGGGAATACCAAAATTAAAGCGGCGGGCGGCATCAAGTCCGTTTCTGACGCGGAAGCTTTTCTGGCAGCGGGGGCAGACAGACTGGGGACCAGTTCTCTTCTGGCGATGCTGAAGCAGGAAGGATAAACAGCCCATGGCATGTGCGAAG